>CAYMLC010000658.1:0-1501 GCA_964390765.1 uncultured Nitrospirales bacterium | reverse complement strand
GGCACCCCATACCACCGTGAAGTCCTGCACCGTGGTGGGCGCTGCAAAGGCCACCTCGTACCACGGCCAGGCGCCGGGCGCGGGCGGCACCAGCGACTGCCATTCGGTCAAGGCTGAACCGTCGAAGGCGTCCTGCGGCGGGTGGTCCGTGTTGGCCGACGAGGCCTGCACGGCGCGCGCGTCGGCCTGTTTCTCGACCGCGACGGACAACCCTTCACGCCAGCGTTCGAGCAGGCCCGGCACCACCTGGTCGAAGGGCAGCGCCCACCGCTCTACATATCCTTCGAAGAAGGGATGGGGCGGACCCACGACCATGCGCGGGAGGAAGGGGTCGGCCTCGCGCATGCGCACGAGCGCCGCCCGGGCGGCGTGCCATTCGGGGCGCGCCGGCAGCGGCCGGGGTTCGACATAGGCACGCTCGAGCCAGCCCTGACGCGCCAGCCAGGCCGACATGTCGGAGAGAAAGACGCGCAACAAATCGCGCTCGCCTTCGCGCGGCGCTTCGATGCGCTGCAAGGCCCGGCCGTTGCCCCCGATATCGACCACGGCTGGCTGGCCCGCTTCGACATAGGCCGCCAGGTGTGCGCGCAGGGCACTCGCGTCTACCCCACCCTCCGGTGTGATCTGCACCAGCGGGCCGCCATCCCAGATGCCCGCCGACACCCGGTACTGGCCGAGCGTCTCGTAAAGTGGCTGCCAGGCTTCCACCGCGTCGCCGGGCAGGCCGAGTTGCTGGGCGGCGGCGGCACGGTTGAGCGGCACGACCACCGGCAGTGCGGGCGCATCGGGCAGGCGGAAGTCGAAGACTTCGAGGCGCACCGGCTGCCGCAGTGTACGCTTGTTGGCCGATTGCAGCGCTTGCCGGCCATGGGCGATGCCCGGTGCAGCGTCGGGGGCCACGGCGTACTCGACATAGAACGCCGCCTGTTCACCGGCCTCGAGGTCGACCGTTTTCGCGGGGGCCAGCAGGTCCCACGGTGCGGACGCCGGTGGCGATTCGGATTCGCCGGGCGCGGCGTGTGGCGGGGCCAACAGATAGACCGACACGGTTGTGCCGTCGAATTCGGCGGGCACCAGCCGGAGTGCTTCGAAGCCGCCCCGGCCCGCACGAATCCAGCACAGATAGCCTTCACGCTCGCCCTGCGCGGCATAGACCTTGGCCGCGTCGAGCACCAGGTCGCCTTCGCCCGTGGCCACAGGGGCCAACGGCGCGGCCGCACCGGCGAACCAGACCTCAGACGCCCCAAGCAGGGCCGCGGCAAGAACTGCGATGGAAGACGACATAAGCACGATACTGCCGGATCAACGATACAGCACGCACCGGAGAAGACGCGGCACCCCCGCCCGTGTGCGCGCGGCCTAAGCGGTCTTCATCTGGTTGCCGCCACCGGTGCCCACGTCCGCTACAGCCAGCCCCTCGGCATCGTGGCGAAACAGCGCACGATAGCGCGTGAACCAATAGAGCGAGACCGCGGCAATCAGTATCACACTGGCGGGCCAG
>CAYMLC010000657.1:0-1501 GCA_964390765.1 uncultured Nitrospirales bacterium | reverse complement strand
CGAGTAACTCGTTCAGGTGGCCGCCGTGCGAACTGGTCAGGCAGATGTTCAGCCGCTTGTGCGGCGTGGTACTGGACACGCTGGGCCCTCCCGCTGCGGCGGCATTGTAGGGCTGCGCACACAGGATGGCCAAGCGGCGCCGTGAAGATTAGGTGAAGCCGCGCGAGGTGCGTTGCGCGGCGCGCACCGGGCGGCCATCATGTTCGCCATGCCATCGACGCAAGCACGCCCTGCCTATGCCCCGTGGGAGTTTGCCCTGCTGGGCAGCACCGCATTGGCCGCGCTGGGACTTGGCTTCTGGCGGCTGGGCGCGCCCAGCCTGTGGCACGACGAATTGGTGCATGCCTATGTGGCCCGGGCCCTGGCGGAAAGCGGCGCGCCCACGTTGCCGAGTGGGCGTCTGTTTCCCGGTTCGTACGTCTATCACCTGCTGCTGGCGCCGGTCATTGCGCTGGCCGGGCTCACCGAAGCCAGCGTGCGCAGTGTCTCGGTCTGCGCGCATGCGGCCACGCTGCCGGCAGTCTATGCGGTGGCGCGGCACCTGCTCGGCCGCCCCACCGCCGTCGCCGCACTGCTGCTGCTGCTCGGCTCGCCCTGGGCCATGGCGTGGGCACAACAGGTCAAACCCTATCAGTGGCAGACCCTGCTGTACGTGCTGTTCTGTATCGCGTGCTGGCGCGCGTGGGCGGCACCGCGCCCTGCCATCGCGCTGGCCTGTGCCGGGGCCGCGGCCGCGCTCTATCTCGCCGCAGTCGGCAGCGTCTTTCACGCGCTCATCTTCGTGGCGGGTCCGGGTCTCTTCTGCCTGGCCGAGACCGTGCGCACGCGTGCACGTCCGTCGCGCGCCTTCACCGGCGGGCTGGCGCTGGCGCTGGCGGGTGCGGGCTTGCTGCTGGCCATGCGCCTCACGCTCAACGAAGTCGATCAGACGGCCGTGTTCCGCACCGGTTTGGGAACGCTGCCCGACCTCGCCCGCTTCGACCGCTTCTTCTACCTGCGCTGGTTGTGGGCCAACCTCAGCCTGGGCTGGTTTATCGTGGCCAGCTTCGGCCTGGGTGCGGTGCTGTGGCGCGGCGGGCATCGCGGCTGGTATGTCGCCGCCTGCTTCATTGGCCCGCTGCTCGTGCTCTCGTTCGTCATCGGCTATCGCCGCCCGCGCTTCATCTATTTCGCCTATCCCTTCTACGTCATGCTCGCGGCACACGGCGCCGTACTGCTGGCCAGCTTCGCGCTTACCTGGCGGCGCAGCCTGGTGCGCACCGCACTCGCTATCGCCATCGCGCTGTTCGGCCTGCGCCTCGCCCTGTCGACCGCACGCCTGACCGCCGACACCTGGCAGACCGCGAGCGGCGCCGACCTGACCCTCGCACGCCGCCAGCCCCAATGGCGCGAACCGTGCACCTGGGTGCGCGAGCACGCCACCGAGCGAGACGCGATTCTTACCACGACCTTTCTGCCGGTACTGCACTACACCGGCCGGGTCGACCAGTGGTTCCCCAAC
>CAYMLC010000656.1:0-1504 GCA_964390765.1 uncultured Nitrospirales bacterium | reverse complement strand
GCGTGTTGGGTGCCCGCGTCGCCTTCGCGCGTGTGCTCGGTCGGCGCCCCGCAGTGGGGGCAGGCCGTACGGTCCGGCAGCATCCGCCGCCCGCACTGCGCGCACGAATGAAACAAAAGCTTGGGTATCGCCACCGCCGCTATCGCGCCGATGATGGCCAACATCATGGCAAGATACACATAGACGAACAGGCGCCCGATCTCCCGTAGCCGGCTGGCCGGCGCATGCGCTTGCCGCGCGCCGCACGCGGGCCTACCCCAGACCAACGCTGCGCGCTGGCCCTTAGTATACATGGCCACAGCGCGAAAGGCCATGCCCGTGTCAATTAACTAATCTTTGGAAATGGGTTAAGCACTAGCGCATGAGGTGCTTAGGCGACAAGATGCTTTGTGCGAAAAGCGCGCAAGTGGCCCGCCGGCCAACTCAACGGCCGCGGCGCGCCGCCACCCCCGCCCCCGGACGCCCCCGCACGGGACCACTGCGGCCATAGCGCGCCGAATCGCCCAGCTTCACGTTGCGCACCTTCTCGCTGGCCGCGCGGCGATCCTTGCGGCGCTGCGGGCGCAGCGGGCGAAAGCGCAACATGACCAGAAACACAATGACCGCCACCGTTATCTCGAACCAGAAGATCCACTGCGGATTGTAGGCCGCCTGATCCCAGAACTCGATAAGCGGAGTCTGCCAGTCGGGCACGTCGGGGTCGCGCGTACCGATCAGTTCCATCGAAGAATTCATCTTGAACCAGTGCGTCACGCGCACCAGTGTCCACATGACCACATGCATCGAGATCATGTAGATGCTGAATTCGATGGTGTAGAAGATGAAGGGCGCGGTATAGCGCTGGAAGATAACCGCAAGAACGGCCAGACAGCCGCCGAGTACAGCGTAGCCAATCCAGAATTCCTGGACGTGTGCGATGGCCGCTTCCATGGTGCCGGCATCCTCCCGGTTGACGCCGAGAGTGTACCACAAGAAACGCGGAAGCGCCGCCAAAGCGCCGCTAAACTATTCTGACTCAACCACTTGACGAACACACGGACAGAAGCTGTCCTCGCCGGTCTCGCACCGTTCATAGCCGCCGACATTGAAGAACTGAATGGCCCGCAGCAATTCGCTCAGCGTGATCCGGAAATCGGCCGGGGCGAAATCGCTGTCGTGCGGAGCACAGTCCTGGTCGGCGCAGGACCCGGCCAGGTAGCCGTCTTCGCTGGTGTCGGGCGGCAGAGCACAGCACAGACCGCCCACGTTGAAGAACTGAATCACGCGCAACAACTCGGAGAGCCGCAGGCGCCCGTTGCTGTCGGTATCGGCGGAGTGCGGGTCTGCGGGCGGCGCCAAGGTACACGCCGGACCCGGCGGCGGCTCTTCACCTTCGACTGCGCCTTCGCCCTCGAGAACGCCTTCACCCTCGGCCGCGCCTTGACCCTCAGCCACGCCTTCACCCTCGGCCGCGCCTTCGCCCTCAGCCAAGCCTTCACCTTCGGCCGCGCCTTCACCCTCAGCG
>CAYMLC010000655.1:0-1506 GCA_964390765.1 uncultured Nitrospirales bacterium | reverse complement strand
CGACCTTGGTCAGAATATCACCCGGCAGATAGTGGTGGGTGTCGATGGCCAGCCAGCATTCCGGCGGCGCCACACCGTTCGCCGCCTCGGCAAAGTGGTCGGGGGGTGCGCCACGCCACGCGGGCCGCAGCAGCCAAGCGCGCTGGGCGGCGTCGAAGGTCGAGTGGCGGCGGCGGAAAACTTCGAGCGGCGGCCGCCCCGCATCGGCCAGCACACGCGCCGCCTGTGCGGCACGCGGATGCGGCACCCCCTGCAACAGGGCGATGGCCCCCGCACGCAGGGGCGCGGGAAGCCAGCGCAGATGCGCTGTGGCCAGCGTGCGGTGCAGCCACGTATAGCCGGCGAACGACTCGTCGCCGCCGTCGCCCGACAGCGCCACAGTCACCCGTTCGCGGGCCTGCGCGCACACCAGCCAGGTGGGCAGCGCACTGCTGTCGGCAAAGGGCTGGCCGAAGTGCCGGGCAAAGCGCGGCAACAACGCAGCCAGTTCCGGCGTGGCCGTGGCCTCGTGGTGCGTGGTGTCCAGGTGCTCGGCCACCGCCCGCGCATAGGCGAGTTCGTCGGCGGCCCGGTCGCCAAACCCAATCGTGAAGGTCTGCACCGGTGGCGTGGCCACACCGCACAGCGAAGCCACCACCGCACTGGAATCGACGCCCCCGCTCAGAAACGCACCCAGCGGCACATCGCTCACGGTGCGCAAGCGCATGGCATCGTCGAGGAGGGCGCGCACCTGCTCCGCCGCCTCATCGGGCCGGGTGCGAACGGGCGCAAAATGAAGTTGCCACCAGCGGCGCATGCGCATGCGCCCGTCCTGCACCGTCAGTAGCGTGCCCGGCGTTAACGCGTGCACGCCCTGATAAATGGTTTCCGGCGCTGGCACATAGCCATACGTGAAGTAGGCATCGAGCGCGCTGGCATCGAGCGTGCGCGGCACCAGACCGCTCGCCATGAGCGCCGACAACTCCGACGCGAAGACGAATGCGCCACCCGTCTGCGCATAGTAAAGCGGCTTGATGCCCAGCCGGTCGCGCGCGAGCAGCAGCCGCCGCCGCGCGCAGTCCCACAACGCGAAAGCGAACATGCCGTTGAAGCGCGTCAGCGCCTCGTCGCCCCATGCATCGAACGCGGCCAGCAGCACTTCGGTGTCGCCCGTCGTCCGGAACGTATAGCCGCGCGCCTCCAGGTCGTCACGCAGCGCGCGGTAGTTGTAGACCTCGCCGTTGTATACCAGCACCGTACGCCCGCCCGGACCCTGCATCGGCTGGCGCGCCGCGGCACGCAGGTCCAGGATGCTCAACCGGCGGTGTGCCAGGCCGCAGGGCGCCTCGGCCCAAGTGCCCGCGTCATCGGGACCGCGGTGCGCGAGGGCGTGTCCCAGCGTGTCCAGCAGGGCGGGCGCCGGCGTGCGGGCGCCATCGCGATACACCACCCCGGCGATACCGCACACGGATCAACGGCCCGCGTTGAGGCGCTCTTTGAGCAGCCGGTGATAGAGCGCACGGTGCG
>CAYMLC010000654.1:0-1508 GCA_964390765.1 uncultured Nitrospirales bacterium | reverse complement strand
CTGACGGGTCAGCACGTCTATCCGGGCTTCATCCTGCCCGATTCCGATCTCGGCCTGGTCGAGGTCGCGTCGATCGAGGATACGGTGGACAGCGCGGAGACGGGCGCCTTCAATCCGAGCGTCCGATCGCTCGTCGCTTACAACACCGACTCCGAGATGACGCCGACGGTGCGCTTCAACGGCGTGCTGGGGGCCAATGGCCACCCCGACGGACGGCTGGTCGCCACCTGGAGCGACCGCACCGAACGCGACGCGCAAGACGCCGAACTGGTGCGGCTGCGCGGGGCACTGGCGGGGGCTTCGGCAGCGCTGATGCTGGTCGATCGCGACCTCGCCATCACGTATGTGAATCCCGCCGTGCACGACCTGCTGCGCCTGCACCGCGCCAGCTTTGAAGAGGCCTGTCCGCGGCTGGATCTCGAACGGCTCGCCGGCGAGCGCATCGATGTTTTTCACGCAGACCCCGAGCGCCAGCGCCGCATTCTGGCCGACCCGCACAACCTGCCCTACGTCAGCACGCTGCACGTGGGCGCGCGCACGTTCGAACTCACCATGTCGGGGCTGTACGACGCCGCCGGACACTACATCGGGGGCGTGCTGCAGTGGTGCGATGTGACCCAGATCCGCACCGTACAGCGCGCGGCCGCGCGCTTCAGCTCGATGCTCGATGGCGCGTCGGCCATGTTCATGTGTGTCGACCGAGAGAACCGCATCACCTATCTGAATCCTTCGCTGCGCCGCATGTTCGAAGAGAAGGAGGCGATGCTGCGCAAGTATCTGCCGAGCTTCAGCGCACGCGATCTGCTGGGCGCCACCATCGATACCTTTCACAAGAACCCGCTGCACCAGAACCGTATCCTCTCGGACCCGCGCAACATGCCCTACGTCGGCGACATCAAGGTGGGCGAACTCGAGTTTCAGGTGACGGCGGTGCCGCTGTACGACGATGCCGGCAATCACATCGGCAATGCCGCCGAATGGCAGGACCTCACGCCGCGTGCCAACTACCGCGATGAGGTGAACCACCTGATCGAAGCAGGCCTTGCGGGCGACCTGAAAATCCGCGGCAATCTGGAGATTCTGTCGGACGCGCACCAGCCCATGATGCAGGGCATCAACGATATTCTCGATGCGATTCTCGCGCCGATACAGGAAGCGGCCCTGGTGCTGGAGCGCGTGGCCGAACGCGACCTGACCGCCCGCGTGCACGGCGACTATCAGGGCGACCACGCACGCATCAAGGACAACCTCAACCACGCGCTCAATGCACTGGAAGATGCGCTGGGCCAGGCCCATGTCTCGGCCGGCGAAGTGAACGAGGCCGCCGACCAGATCAGTGGCAGCAGCCAGTCGCTGGCGCAGTCGGCCACGCAGCAGGCCGCCAGCCTCGAGCAGATCAGCGCGAGCCTCGAGCAGCTGACCGCCATGACCAGCCAGACCGCCGACAACGCGGGACAGGCCAACACGCTGGCGCGCGAGGCGCGCGACGCCGGTGCCCGCGGCAGTAC
>CAYMLC010000653.1:1177-1511 GCA_964390765.1 uncultured Nitrospirales bacterium | reverse complement strand
AGTGTGCTCAGCGAAGTATCAAGGTCTTCCGCCTGCGCCTCGGGCGTATCGGCCGCGGCGGCCATCCACCCCGGCAGCGCCGTGCGGTCTGGTGCGGCGGCGGCAGGTTGCTCGCCACCGGCCAGCACGAAAGGTTGCGGCGGCGGCGCGACCCGCGGGCCATCGCCCGGCGCCGGGTCGACCAGCGTTACCTGTTCAGCGGTGGGCGCCACCAGGCCCAGATCATCGGCGTACGAAGCGAGGCGGTCAAAATTCTGCAGCCCGTTCTCATCGGCATTGAGCGCGGTCAATTCTTCGCCCAACTGCTGCAATTCATGGCGCATGTTGGCCAGGG
>CAYMLC010000653.1:0-1167 GCA_964390765.1 uncultured Nitrospirales bacterium | reverse complement strand
AGTCGTTCGCGCGGATCGCCAGATTGAGATAGGCCTCAAACGCCAACACCCCCACCGGCACCGCCAGGATTGCAAGCCACTTGCCACCGATTAGCGGCACCCGCCGGTTGCTGCTGTGCTCTCCGCGATACATCGCACGTGTCCCCTTCTCTTACTCGTCCGCCTGCGCATTCGCCAAGCGCTCGGCCGCACGCAGTTTCGCGCTGGCCGCGCGCGGATTCCGCATCACTTCCGCCGCGTCCGGCGTCACCGGGCGCCGCGTCAACAGGCGCATCCGCGGCGGCGTCTCGTGCGCCGTGCGCCCGTCGGGCAGGTGCGTGCGCTGGGTGCGCGCCGCCGCCTGCAGCGCCTGCTTCACCACCCGGTCTTCACCGCTGTGAAAGGCGATCACCACCAGGCGCCCACCCGGGCGCAGCGCGTCAATCGCCGCGGCCACCCCCGCTTCGAGGGCGGCCAACTCGTCGTTCACCACCATGCGCAGCGCCTGAAAGACCGTGCGCACCTCGTCGGGCGTGCCCCGCACAAACGGCAGCGCCGCCTGCACCGCCTCCGCCAAGTCCGCCGTCGTCGCCAGCCGCCCGGCGCGGGCCCGCTGTACCAGTTCCCTGGCAATGCGCCCCGCCGGCCGTACATCGCCATAGCGGCGCAGCCAATCGGCCACCGTCGCTTCGGGCGTCGTGCGCAACAACTCCGCCGCGGTCGGTCCCGTGGTCGGGTCCATCCGCATGTCGAGCGGGCCGGGCCGCTGAAACGAGAAGCCGCGCGCCGCCGTGTCGATCTGCAGGCTCGAACAACCCGCGTCAATCAGCACGCCGTCGACCGCGCCCGCCCCTGCCTCGGCCAGTACCGCCGCCAGGGCGCAGTAGTTACGGTGGAAAAACGTCACCGATTCCAACGATTCAACTGCCGGCGCGAGCCGCGCCCGAGCCACCGCCAACGCCGCCGGGTCACGGTCGAGCGCTATCAGGCGCCCCCCCGCCAGCCGCTGGGCGATGGCTGCACTGTGGCCGCCCGCGCCCACCGTCGCATCGACATAGGTACCGCCCGGCCGCACCGCCAGATGCGCGAGCGCCGGCGCCAACAGCACCGGCACATGCGGCCAGGACTCCACCACGCGCGCTAGGCCGCGCGGCGGAACGATTCGATGGCCTGGAACTCGGCGTCGTA
>CAYMLC010000652.1:0-1525 GCA_964390765.1 uncultured Nitrospirales bacterium | reverse complement strand
AGGCCTGGCGTGGCGCGGCCAGTGGCAGGGGCGCGCGCTCTGGGCATGGCTGGCGGCCATCGCGTGGGGGCTGCTGTGCCTGTTCTACTGGCAGCAGGACGGTGCGGAAGACGGCGGCCGCGCGGTCATCTTCGGCGAAGGGCTCGGCACCACGGCCATCCTGTTTCTCCTGGGCTGGCAGGCGGGTCTCTGCTGGCGGGGTGCGGTGCGGCCGCCGCGCTATTTCCCGCTGCTTGGCGTGGGCGTGGTCTCGCTGCTGGGCGACTTCATCATCCTGCGCCGCGGCGAAGTGGCGGTCTATGGCGTGGCGGCCGCGGCCTTCATGGTGTTGGCCGCGCTCTTCTTCGACCAGCATGCCATGCGCGGGCTGCGCGGTGTCCTGCCGCGCGGCGCCCGGCTGGCCCGGCTGGCCATTCTCGTCGTCGCCCTGGCGCTGGGCGGCGCCTTCGCCACCGCGCTCAAGGCGTCGGAAGACACGCTGAACCGCACGTTCCTGCAGCTGGTCAACGAGGCGCCGCAGCGTTCGGTCGGCTTTTCGCAACAGGCCTCGCTCAACGATGTGACCAGCAGCAAACAGCGCAACGCCATGCAGCCGGCCCTGCGCATCTACAGCGAGCAGTCGCCGGGCTATCTGCGGGGCGCCGTCTACGACCGCTGGCAGGCCGGGGCCTGGCGCACGGCGGGCCAGAGCCACAATGTGCCCGCACAACCGGCGCCCGCCCGGCTGGATGCGCCGCCCGATACACCGGTCTATCCCCTCCAGCAGACCGAGGCCAACCGCCTGCGGCGCGGTGAAGTGTGGCCTGTCGTGGGGCTGCGCCGGGTGCTCTTCCTCCCGCAGGAAGCAGCCTTTGCCGCGGTGCGTGGTACCGGGCTGCGGCGCGACGCGCTGGGCGCCGTCTCGGTACGGCAACCGGGGGCGCCGCCCTACATCTATTGGGCCGCTCCGCCGCAGGCCGGCGTGCTGGGCGAGGCCCCGCCCGATGGCTTGCTCGAACTGCCCGACGATATCGGCGGGCGCCTGCAGGACCTGGCCGCACGCATCACGGCGCACACGAACACGGCACCGGGCAAGATGGCCGCCGTGGCCGATTACCTGCGCGGGCGGCACGACTACGCCCTCGGCTATGCGCCGCCGCCGGGGGCCGACCCCCTCGAGCATTTTCTCTTCAGCGAGCCACCACCCGCCGCACACTGTGAATACTTTGCCACCGCCGCCACGCTGCTGCTGCGCGCGGCCGGGGTGCCGGCACGCTATGTGAGCGGCTTCCTGGCCACCGAGCGGCACCCGGTCGACGCGTACTACGTGGCCCGGCAACGCGATGCACACGCCTGGAGCGAGGCCTGGGATCCCCGCACGGGCTGGGTGACGGTCGAGGCCACCCCCGCCAGCGGCGTGCCCGGCGACAGCGCGGGCATCCACCCGGTGCGCGCGATGCTCGAATCGCTGGGGCACCGCTGGCAGCAATGGCTGGCGCTTGTGCAACGCCAGGGGATACCGGCGGCCCTGTGGGCGGCGCTCACC
>CAYMLC010000651.1:0-1531 GCA_964390765.1 uncultured Nitrospirales bacterium | reverse complement strand
ATGGTCTGGCCCGCGCGCTCGAGAAAATCAGCCGCGGCGCCGGCGACTATCAGAAGAGCAAAGCCAGCCGCGTCACCGCGCCCATGTACATCGTAAACCCCATGCAGGCCAGCGGCCGCTCGACCGGTCTGTTCAGCACGCACCCCGACACACAAGAGCGCATCCGCATCCTGCGCACCATGGCCGGGGGCAGCGTGGGTTATACCGCCTATCAAGCGGCCTGGAAGCGCGTCGACGGCAAGCGCGCGGGTTCGCTGCCGCCGTCTGCACTGGCCAGTGGCGAGGCCCAGCCCGCGCGTACGGCCCACCCCGACGCGAAGAAGACAGCCAAGCGCGAGCTGCCCTTCGCACGCGTGCCCGGCATGGAAGGGCAGAGCGAAGCGGCGCAAGCGGCCGTGGGCGGCATCCTGGCCGGTGCCGGGCTGGAGATGGCGCGGCGCCAGCAATCCCAGATTCCCATGGCCCAGAAGCGGCGCGAAGAACGCGCGCGCCGGCACGAAGCCGCCGACGCCATGCGCCGCCGCCAGGGCTATCGCTTCGCCGATTGCGAATGCGGGCTGCGCTTCAAGGTGGCGCCCGACTACGCCCGCGACCAGATCAACTGTCCCCGCTGTGGCCGGCCCAACGCCGTGCAACGCGCCAACCGCAAGCAGCGCCGAAGCAAGGCGCGCGGTTAGTAAACCTGCGCGGTGCTAAGCGCCCCGGGCCATCGCGTCGTGCTCATTCACGCGGCGTTCTACCCCAGCGCCCCCACACAGAGCCCGTCTTCCGTTGTGTCTTCCGGACACGCGAAGAACCCCGCGCCGTTGAAAAACTGGATGGTGCGCAGCAGCTCGCCCATGTCGATGCGGAAGTCGGCCGGCGCGAAGTCGCTGTCGTGTTGGGCGCACGCGCGGTTCTGTTGCCCTGGCGCATAGCCGTCTTCGGTCGTCGCGTCGCACTGGTACACGTCGAAGTTGAAGAGCTGCACCACGCGCAAGAGTTCGGCCAGCGCCAGACGGCCGTCGGCGTCGCGGTCGGCGCTGTGCACCGCGTCGGCGGCCACGGCCTGCAATTCGGCCACATCGACCACGCCGTCGGTATTGGCATCGGCACGCGGCCAATCGCGTGCGTCGTAGCCCGGCGTGCGCCGCAGCAACTCGCGCAGTTGCAGCACGCCGTCGGCGTTGAAGTCGGCAAAGGCGAAACCGCCCAGGGCCGACTGGTAGACCGCGCCCAAGGCAGGCAGGGGCGCTGCACAGCCTTCGGGATGTAGCGCACTCTGCGCATTGGCCGGGGCGCCGCGCCCCCACCGCATCACCTGCGTCTCATCGATGTAGTAGCTGTTCAGCAGCCCGTCGAAGCACGTGCCGCAATTCACCGTCGCGGCATAGCCGGTCTCGGTGCGCGTCACGGTCACGGTGTAGGGCACGCGCTGTTGGGGAAGTCGCTGCGGCGCCGCCGAGGGTGCGGGGTAGGTGCCCAGGTCTGGCGCGCTATCGAAGGGCACCGCGGCCACCAGGGTCTCGAGGTCCGGTACATACACACCCTC
>CAYMLC010000650.1:0-1537 GCA_964390765.1 uncultured Nitrospirales bacterium | reverse complement strand
CCACGGTCGCCGCTGTTCACGCGGGCATCCAGCGCCTGCAACAGACGCCGCGCCCGGCGCTCGGCCACCGCGCTGCTGGTGTCGGTCAGGTGCACGTCGTAGCCGGTCTGGCACAGGCGCTTCCACGTCCACACCGCATCCGAGATATCGGGGATGTTGTCGCGCAGATAGCGGTAGACCTGCAGCATCTCGAAGGGCGTATCGTTGGGCAGGGCGACGAAATCGCCCCAGGCCATTCCCCACGGGCCCACCCCTTCCGCGTGCGACACCGTGAAGGTGTCGGCTGGCGGCCGCGGCGCCGGACGCACCCCGCGCCCGTGGCCTTCGCCTGCCTTCTGCGCGGTCTGTGCGCCGCGCCACCAGTCCCACCAGCGTGCCATGCCGGCCCTCCTCAGTTGGGTTCGTTCACCCTTTGCGCACGCGCATTGCACTGGGGCGCGTTGCCGCCCCGGCGTGCGGTCGGCTACGATGCGCGCTACACGACCCCAGCCACCGGAAAGCCCCCACCTTGCCCAGCACCGCCCTGCTCGAAACCGAAGGCCTGCACAAGGCGTTCAACCGCCGCGCCGTCGTGCGCGACGTGTCGATTCGGGTGCAGCCGGGCGAGACCGTGGGACTGCTGGGCCCCAATGGGGCGGGCAAGACGACAACCTTCGCGATGGTGGTGGGGCTGCTGCGGCCCGATGCCGGGGCGATTCGGCTGCGCGGCAACGAGGTCACCCGCACGCCCATGTTCAAGCGCGCGCGGCTGGGCCTCGCCTATCTGCCGCAGGAGGCGTCGGTCTTCCGGCAGCTGACGGTGCGCGAGAACCTGTTGGCGATTCTCGAGTATCAGCGCATGCCGCGCAGCGAGCGCGAGGCCAAGGCGGATGCCTTGCTCGCCGAGCTCAATATCGCGCACCTCGCGGACAACCTCGCCTACACCCTTTCGGGTGGCGAGCGGCGCCGCACCGAAATCGCGCGCGCACTTGTCATCGAGCCGAAGGTCTTTCTGCTCGACGAACCGTTTGCCGGTATCGACCCCATTGCCGTGGCGGACTTGCAGGAGTTGGTGGGAGACCTGAAGGCGCGCGGTATCGGCGTGCTCATCACCGACCACAACGTGCACGAGACCCTCGAGATCGTGGACCGCGCCTACCTCATCAACGAGGGGCAGGTGGTCGTGCAGGGCACACCGAGCGAAATCGCCGAAGACCCCCTGGCGCGAAAGATATACCTGGGCGAAAAGTTCCGGCTATAGGGCGGGCTTCGGCTTTTCTGTTGCGCGAGACCATGCGCCCTTGCCCGCCAGCATGAGGCAGGCTTTCGCCCGCCAATACCACCCCTATCCCTTCCCCGTCATACCTGCTAAAGCAGGTATCCCGACATTTTCTAGCCGACCGCCCAACCCGAAACGTGACGCGGCTACGCCGCCTACACCCACCAACAAAAAAAGGGCCGCACCGAAGTGCGGCCCTTGCAGATGTCTACCGGCTGGTACTTAGAGACTGGCGACCTGGAAGCCCGCGTCCTTCGCCATCGAACCCTTCTTCGCGAT
>CAYMLC010000649.1:0-1537 GCA_964390765.1 uncultured Nitrospirales bacterium | reverse complement strand
CAGGCGCTCTGTTTCGCGGATCCAGTTATGCGTCGAGATGCGCGCCACACCCTCGGCCACATAGCCGGGCTGGCGATAGGTCACGCTCGCGTGCGAGCGCGGTGTGGTGCGGTTGCGGAATTGGTCGTAGTAGAACTCCCGATAGAACTCTTCGTCCGACCACTGCTCCGCCTGCAGGCGCACGGCCAGGTCGTTGCCCCGCCGATAGCTGTGGTACGCGTGCAGATAGCCGCGTTCTTCGGTTGTGTACAGCCCGTTGATCTGGCCTTCGGTGCGGTAGAGCGGGGAAGAGGGGGTCTCGGTAAAGTCGTAGTAGGCGTCGCCGCCGAAGCCCACGCCCTCGTTCTCAGTAATGTAGATGCGCGGTCCGGCGGCTACATCGGGCGACAACTGAAAGCGAACGCCGGTGTTCACGGTAAAGCCCAGCTCCGCTTCGCGTCCGCTGTCGAAATCGGCGTTCCAGTTCGACTCCGCACCTGCCGTCGTCCAGCCCGGCACGTACAATGGGGTATCGGTATTCGCCACCTGCAGGCGGAAGTTGCGCCCGCCCACCAGGCGGCCCTCTTCAAAGGCGGCCTCGTCCAGCCGCAGGCGATAGGGCGCCGGCCAGACGTCGCAGGTGGTCAGCCAGGCTTCGCGCGTGGCGAAGGAATTGGGCCCCGTCACCTGCACGGCCTCGGCGCTGAAGGTCCAGATGCCCACCGCACCGCGCGCGTTGCGCAACTCGCCCGTGCGGTCGGCAAAATCGAAGCGCATGTAGTCGGCCTGCAGCGTGCGCCCCGGCTCGACCAGGGTAATGTTCTGCGCCTCGAGCAGCCCAAGCGAAAGGCGCCGCCGCGTCAGGTCCGCGTCGGTCTCCTGCGGGGTGAACGGCAATTCCGCGGGGGTCACGGCTTCGGTGCTCGGCACGGTATAGATCAGTTCATCGGCGAAGATCTGCGCCTTTTCCTGCTCGAGCACCACGTTGCCGCGCGCCAGCAGAATGCCGGCCCGCTCGGCGTAGCGCAGGTAATCGCACAGCAGAAACGTCTGCCCGATGCGCAACCGCACATTGCCTTCCCACTCGAGAATTGGGTTTTCCTCACTACCTCCAAAGTTGAAGCTGTCCGCCTGCACATCGCGCAGCGGCTCGGCCCAGTCGGGCGCCTGAAAGGTCGTCTGCACGCCGGTCAACTGCGTGCCTTCGGTCAGCGCATCGCTCAGGGTGCGTTCGCTGAATTCGGGGCCGGGCACAGCCGATGGCCGACCGAGCCGTGGCGCGCCCGCTTCGGCGCCTGCGATCGCGGGCGGCGCGATGCGCGTGGCCGTGCGCGGGAAGGGTAAGCGCTCCGAGGTGGGCACGCCGCGCACATCGGGACCGCGCAGTTCCGGAGCTTCTTCCGCGGCCTCTTCCGCAGGTGGCGCGTCGGCGCGCTTCTCCAATTCGCGGGCAGGGGCGGGCTCGTCCCGCGGTTCGATTACGCTGGCGGGAACGAGCGGTGCCGCCGTGCGCAGCGGCGCGGCCGGTCGGCTGGCCAAGTCGGCGTCGGTTGCCGGA
>CAYMLC010000648.1:0-1539 GCA_964390765.1 uncultured Nitrospirales bacterium | reverse complement strand
CCTCAGCTGGCGCGATGGTTTACGTTGTGCGAAGCCAAAACCAGAAAAACAATCCTCAGCAAGTTGATTGGGATTGTAAGGAATGCCGACGTTCGGTACACTGTTGGTCCGCGCAGTCAGCAAATGAGGAGTCTTTGACCCATGGCCAACCTGAACGAAGCCCAAGGTGACACCGAGCAGTTGTCGGGCGTCGAATCGTTCAAGGCCCGCAGCGGCGGCTTGTACGGCCCTATCGCCGACGAACTTGCCCAGCCCACGGACCACTTCAGCGAAGAGAGTGTGCAGATTCTGAAGCACCACGGCACGTATCAGCAGGACAACCGCGATACGCGCAAGGAGCGCAAGAAGGCCGGGCTGGATAAAGAATACCGGATGATGCTTCGCACCAAGTTTCCGGGTGGGCGCATCACAGCGGAGCAGTATTTGTTCTGCGACGAGATGGCGACGAAGTATGGCCAGGATGATATCCGGGCGACATCGCGCCAGGGCTTCCAGTTTCACGGGGTGGTGCGCGGGAATCTGCGTCCGCTGATACACGACCTGAACAAGCTGGCGGAAATCACAACGCTGGGCGGCTGCGGCGATGTGGTGCGCAACACGATGGGCCCGTCGGTGGCGGACATCGGCGAAGAGTACGCGAACTGCGGCCAGGACCTGCTGGCGCTGGCCCGGGAAATCAGTGACCACTTTCTGCCCAAGGCCACCAGCTATTTCGACCTGTGGCTGAATGACGAGAAGGTGCAGGTGAACGCCGACGGGACCGTGGCCTACAGCAATGGCCACGCGAAGGCGCCGGTCGAGGAGCCGATTTACGGGCCGCACTATCTCCCGCGCAAGTTCAAGATCGGCATTGGCACGGACTTCGACAACTCGGTCGACCTGTACACGCAGGATGTCGGAATTATGGCGGTGACGGACGGGGGCCGCATCGTAGGTTACGAGATTCTCGCCGGTGGTGGGCTGGGCTTCTCGCACCAGAAGAAGGAGACCTATCCGCGTGCGGGCACGGCGGTGGCCTTTGTGTCGCACGAGGAGGTGGTGCCGATTGTCGAGGCGATTGTGAAGGTGCAGCGCGACTTTGGCGAACGCACCGACCGCAAGCAGGCGCGGCTGAAGTACACCATTGACCGTATGGGTGCGAAGGCATTCAAGAAGAAGGTGTATGAATATGCCGGGCGCACCTTCGATGTGCCGCGCAACGTGCAGCCTTCGGCCCAGCCGGACTACCTGGGCTGGCACGCGCAGCATCAGCCGGGGCTGAACTATGTGGGCGTGTGGGTCGAAAACGGCCGCATCAAGGATTTCCCGGGGAGCTTTCAGTTCAAGAGCGGGTTGCGCGCCATCATCGAGCGGTTCCGCCCGAGTGTGCGCATCACGCCGCACCACAACGTCGTGCTGGCCAACATCAAGGACGCCGATGTCGATGCGGTGCAGGCGCTGCTCGACGAGCACCACATCCCGACGGACCAAGGCATCAGCACGCTGCGCCGCATGGAGATGGCCTGCCCAGCGCTGCCGCTGTGCGGACTGGCGCAGTCG
>CAYMLC010000647.1:0-1540 GCA_964390765.1 uncultured Nitrospirales bacterium | reverse complement strand
CTTCCAGCAGCCCGCTTCGGCCACCTGCGCGGCGCCCTTCAGCGAGCAGCTCGACTTGGCTTCCTTCGCGCCCATCGAGCAGCTGGACTTGTCAGCCTTCGCTACGGCCTGCGTCGCTTCGCCCATCGAGCAGCTCGACTTCTCGGACTTCGCTACGGCCTGCGCCGCTTCGCCCATCGAGCAGCTCGACTTCTCGGACTTCGCCACGGCCTGCGTCGCTTCGCTCTCTGTGGCGCAGCAGCTCTTCGCTTCTTCTTCGGCCTTGGCCACCGCGGGGGTCGCTTCGCCCATCGAGCAACTCGACTTCTCGGCGCTCGCGCTCTTGAGCGAGCAGCTCGATGCCGCGCCGCTGCCGTCGCCCGCCCACACAGTCGTGGTGGCAACGCCCACGCCCAGAATCAGCGCAATGGCGCTGCCGGCAATGACACGGCCCATGCGGTTACGCGGCTTCGGGGTTTGCGTGGCTTCGGTCTGGTGTTCGGTCATGTACCGTCCTCCCTTGGGATTGGCGACCAATTCCGCCTTTTTGTTCCGTAAACTGTTCCAAAAAAATGCTGTACCACCGGTCAGTCGGCGGCAGTATCCGTCGCTTCTGGAGGGAGAAACCCCACAAGGTCCCATCCCATTCCAGCCGCAGCGGCCCATTCAAATTCAGCAGCGCCGCCAAAACATGTCAGCGCATCACCCGGCTGGCGCACCGGCTACCGTGTGGCGTCGCATGCTAGCGGGGTGCTGGCGCCGGGTCAAGCCCCGGCTGGCGGCGTCTTGTGCGCCCGTGTGGCGCCGCTCTATGCTCGGGCCCATGGCCGACCTCTTCGAAGCCGCGGCCCGCGACCGCCTGCGTAAAGACGCCCCCCTGCCGCGCCGCGTGGCGCCGCGCACACTGGATGAGCTGGTGGGCCAGCAGCACATTCTCGGCCCCGGTAAGACCTTGCGCCGCGCGATCGAGGCCGACCGCATCACCTCGCTCTTGCTGTACGGCCCGCCCGGCTGCGGCAAGACGGCGCTGGCGCGCATTATCGCGCGGCGCACGGCGGCGCGCTTCGAGCCGCTCAATGCGGTCACCAGCAACGTGAAGGAAGTGCGGGCGCTTATCGCCGCGGCAAAGGAACGGCGCATCCACGAAGACCGCCGCACCATTGTCTTCATCGACGAGATTCACCGCTTCAATCGCGCGCAGCAGGACGCACTCTTGCCCGATGTGGAGAACGGCAACATCGTGCTTATCGGCGCCACGACGGAGAATCCATTCTTCAGCGTGGTGGCGCCGCTGCTCTCGCGCTCGCAGATTTTCGAATTCCGGGCGCTGGACGAAGCGGACCTGACCGCGCTGCTGCAGCGCGCGCTGGCCCACCGCGACCTGGGCCTCGCGGGTGCAGCGGTGGAGGTCGACGACGACGCGCTGGCGCACTTGGTGAGCTATGCCGAGGGCGATGCGCGCCGCGCGCTGAATGCGCTCGAAGTGGCGCTGCTGACGACGCCGCCGACGGAGGGCCGCCTGCACATCACGCGGGCCGTAGCCGAAGAATCGCTGCAGCGC
>CAYMLC010000646.1:0-1549 GCA_964390765.1 uncultured Nitrospirales bacterium | reverse complement strand
CTCCGGCTGCAACAGATTCAGCTTGCGCACCCCATCCATAAACACGCCCGCCCGATGCCCGCCCGTGCGATCGGTCACAATCGCAAACTGAAAGTTATCCGGGTCGTTGTTCATCTCCAGGTGCGTCCACGGCGTCATCTCCGTGGGCACCGCGATTTGCGTGGCAGGCGCCTCCTGCGCCCCGGCCGGCACAGCCAGAACAAGCGAGATCGCAACAGTAAAGGAATACAAACGGGACAGGCGCATGGCAGGCATCCTTCCGGGTGCGGATTCCGTGACCATGCGCCGGAAGGGTTAGTGTCAGGTTAGCGCCACATGCTTATCTTGACCCTCCAAGCCGCTGCCCCCTATACTCCTGAGTCGCGCTGCCGGATGGCCAAATTGGTAAGGCACCTGATTCTGGTTCAGGGGATTCCAGGTTCGAGCCCTGGTCCGGCAACCATCCTCCACCCTCCCCGGCACCCGGCACATACCTCGGCCGTACCGCGTGATCACAAAAGGGACGGCTCAGCGTCTGCTGGCCGTCCCCGTGTTGGGTAGCGTTATTGGGCGCCGTGCGCGCTAGAACTGTGTCACGCTGCGCACACCGCCGCGCGCGGTACTGGGTTGCGCTTCCGGGTCGCCCACGATCGTGAGCCGCACCACCTCGGGCGTCGGATCCTCCAGGCGCGGACCGGGGGAACCGGGCGATGCGCCCGGCTCGAGCACCGCCCCCTTGAAGGCGAAGATGTAGTCGATGCTGCGGCGTGGTGTGGTGGTCTGCGCACCGAGTGCGCCGGAGACATACCTTGGCAAGCCGTCTTGGCTTTGCAGCCGCACGCCATCGGCCACCACAGTCACCTCCACATCCAGCGCACCGCCACCGCTTACATTGGTGATCGCCTCCAGCCGCAACGGCCCCTCGTCCACGGGCGGCAACTGGGCACGGCGCGGCTGGCCCAGGTCGCGGTCTCCACTGTCCGCATTGAACACACCGTCGTTGTTCACGTCCTGAAACAGGCGCCAGCGCAGCTCGGTCTCTACGAATTGCTCGCCGCCGGGGTTCAGCCAGTAGTCGACGGAGGGGTCGCCCAAGACGGCGATATTGGGGGGCGTCGTGGTCGTGGTCGTGGTGAAGCCGGTTTCGTCCAGGGGCAGCTCGGGGCCCGGCCATAGGTTGCCGGCCTCGTCGATAATGGCGGTGTCCACCAGCAACAGGTTACCGGCGAAGGCGCGCAGTTGCGTCTCGGTCAGCCGGAAGCTGCTGCCCCGCCCCCAGCCGCCGCCGCTCAGCCCGGTGTTCAGGCTCCATGTGGCGTTGGCGGGGCCGGGGTTCGCCCCGCCCGTGTTGCCCACGTACACGTTGTAGCGATACAGCAGCGTGGTCGGCGCGGGATTCGAGGGGCTGCTGCCGCTGCGGCCCAGGCGCGCCCGGAAGGTCGGCGCCTGCGCCTCGGCGCCGTTGAGCCGCCCGATGATGACGGGCTGCACATTGGCATTGGGGTTCAGCCACCACAGTTCAATGGTTGGCGAATTGGTGCTTGCGTTGTTGGCGCGGTCGCGCACCACG
>CAYMLC010000645.1:1214-1551 GCA_964390765.1 uncultured Nitrospirales bacterium | reverse complement strand
CATCATTCTCGAAGCGGGCGAGGTTTGGAAGATCGAACCCGGGGTCGTCGAAGTGGGCGTGCGCGGCTGCATGAATGTGCTCAAGCACCTCGACATGATTGCCGGCGCCCCCAAGCCCCCGCCGTTTCAGGCGGTGATCGAGCGCACCACCTGGGTGCGCACGGGCCGTGGCGGCATCCTCAGCTTTCACGCGCGCCCGGGCGAACTCGTGGAAGAGGGCCAGCACCTCGCCACGTGCACCAGCGTGTTTGGCCGCGAGCGCAGCCACATCACTTCGCCGGTCTACGGCATTGTGCTGGGCATGACCACGATGCCGGCCGTGAAACCGGGCGACCCC
>CAYMLC010000645.1:0-1204 GCA_964390765.1 uncultured Nitrospirales bacterium | reverse complement strand
GTCTACCATATCGCCCAAGTGCCCTGGCGCCGCTTCCGCTTGGTCAAGCGCCAGCTCGACGGTTCGCCCGCACGCGGCCTCTACAACCGGCTTCAACGCGAACTGGCCACCAACATCACCGTGACCGAGCCCATCCTCGACGGCGATGCCACCGACAATGGGAATGCGGGCTAGCGCAGCACGCGCTACTCGATATCGAGTGGAAAGCGCAGGATGAAGTTCGCGCCCGGGCCGGGCGTATCGTCGAGCACGGCCTCACCCGCGTGCACTTCCATCACGTGGTGGACTACCGCCAGCCCCAGCCCCGTGCCGCCCTCTTGCTTGGTCGAGTAGAGCGGCGTGAACACATGTGCGCGATGGTGCGCGGGTACACCGGGCCCACTGTCGCGCACGGCCACACACGCGCGATGCCCTTCCACCCAGGTCAACACCGTCAATTGCCGTGGCGGCGGACACGCTTCCATGGCCTGACACGCATTGGTGATGAGGTTCAGCAGTGCCTGGCGCACGAGCGTCACGTCGCCGTAGCAGGGCGGCAGCGCGGGGTCGAGGTCGATACACTCCTTCACGCGCGTGCGCGTGATCAGTGGCTTCGCCACTTCAAGACACGTGCTGACCGCACCGTTCAACGTGAAGTAGCTGCGGGTTGCCGTGGTCTGGCGCAGGTAGTTCATGGTCGAGCGTACCAGCTCGCTGCAGTGGTGCACCTGCGACTGCATGGCCTCGAGCCGCGTGCGCAGCCCTTCGTAGCGCGGGTCGCCCAGCAAAAGGTCCAGGTTCGAGCCCAGTACCGAGAGCGGCGTACCGAGGTCGTGTACCGTGCCGGAGAGCAGCCGGCCCACGGTCTCGAAGCGATTCGCCTCCAGGGCCAACTGCTGCAGGTCGCGTTCCTGCGTCGCCTTGCGCCGCCGCGCCAGCGCTTCCGCCACGCGCGCCAGCAGTTCCTGGTGGTCAAAGGGCTTCTCGAGATAGGCCGCCACGCCACAGTCGATGGCCGCCACCGCCGTCTCCAACTGGCCGTAGCCCGTCAAAATGATGATCTCGGTGGTCGGGTGCGCCTCGTGCAGATGCCGCGCCAGCTCGATGCCGCTGCGCCCGGGCATGCGCAGGTCCGTGATGACCACGTCGAACGGCACGCGCGCCAACAGCACCTGCGCCTCGTCCACGTGTTGGACGAGGTCCAAGGCGCCCGCGTTTCCCACCG
>CAYMLC010000644.1:0-1551 GCA_964390765.1 uncultured Nitrospirales bacterium | reverse complement strand
GTGCCAGGAAATCGCGATGAAGAATGTGGGGGTGGCGATGAACTTCTCGCACGCCCTCATGGCGGGCGAAAACCCCGCCGAGTCCATTGCCTTTCTCACCCGCTCGAGCAAGCTGTTTCAGATCTACTTCAGCGACGGCTACCGCTTCTGGGACGACATGATGGCCCCGGGCACACTGCACGTCTGGGAGACACTCGAAGCGCTGTTCTATCTGCGCGCCATGAAGTGGAAGGGCTATGTGACGCTGGACATGCTGCCGCAGCGTATCGAGCCGGCCCACGCACTGCAGATTGCGGTGGGCAACCTGTCGATTCTCTACAAGAAGCTCGACAAGCTCGACATCACCGAGTTGCGCAAGGCGCAGCGTACGCTCGACGCCGTCGAGAGCCAGCGCATTATCCGCCGGGTCCTGCTGCAGGGCTGGCGATGCCGCAGGTTGATGGCGCGGCAGGGGTGCTGGCGGGCCGCGGAACGTTGCACCGTGCGCATGCGTTTTCATATGACAGGGGAAGCATCGGGCGCCCTGGCATCGGCAACGTACGTATGAGGCATCACTCCTGCTTACTGGCAATGTAGACGGACTCAAGCCCTCGCAGCGCAAACGGCTCGAGCGGCTGGTAAAGCGGCGCTATCCCGCCGAGCGCATCGTGACCCCCGAACTGGCGCGTTCCCTTACCGAAGCGAGCGCGGAAGTCGAGCGCCAACTCGGCGTGCTGATTGACCGCGGCGGCCATGTGTACGCGCTGATCGTCGGCGATGCCGGCAGCTTGTTCCTCCCCGAATTTCCGTTGCGCGCCCGCGACCGGCTCACTGGTTTGCGCCTGGTGCACACGCACCTCAACAGCGAGCCACTCAGCCAGGACGATCTGACCGACTTGGCGCTGCTGCGCCTCGACCTGGTCTGTGCGATTGGGGTGGGCGAGCGGGGCCTGCCCGGTCCCACCTACATCGCGCATCTCTTGCCGACAAACGAGGCGGGCGCACCCTATGAGCAATTGCCCGCGACAAGCGTTCATGCGCTCGAAGACGATTTCCTCGGGATGGTGCAGGCGCTCGAGGCGGAGTTTGCGCGCAACCGCAAGCCCCGCGAGGCCGGCGACCAGCGCGACCGCGCCATCCTCGTCCACGTCTCCGACGCCCCGCGCAGTGCCGCCGTCGACTCATTGGCCGAGTTGCGCGAGTTGGCGCGCAGTGCCGGCATCGACGTGCTGGAGACCATGTCGCAGCGGCGCAAGCCCGACCCGCGCTTCGTGATGGGCAAGGGCCGCCTGCGCGACACCCTGATCGAGGCCATGCAGATGGGCGCGGAAGTGCTTGTCTTCGACCTCAGCCTCTCACCCTCGCAGGTGAAAGCGATGGCCGACTTCACCGACCTCAAGATTCTCGACCGTCCCCAGGTTATCCTCGACATCTTCGCGCAGCATGCCGTCACGCGTGAGGGCAAACTGCAGGTCGAGCTGGCGCAACTGCGCTACATGCTGCCGCGCCTGGGCATGAAGACTACGGCCCTCAGCCGGCTTACCGGTGGTATCGGCGGGCGCGGTCCCGGCG
>CAYMLC010000643.1:0-1556 GCA_964390765.1 uncultured Nitrospirales bacterium | reverse complement strand
CGCACGGCAGACAGGTGAAGCGCGGCAGCCACCAGCACCAGCGCCGACTGGTAGGCGCCCGCGAGCGCGAACAACCTGCCGGCCGCCAGCAGCACCAGTACGGTCCCGGTGCTGAAGCTGACCCCCAGGAGCTGTCCGCCTGTGAGATGCGGCAGCCGCACCAGGGTCCGGGCCAGCGACGCCGTCATGGGCAGCCCGAAGGCAAGTACGATGAGACCGATAAGACCTGTTGCCATGGTATGCGGCATAGTAGCAGGTGAGGAGTGAGCCATGGCCGAAGTCACCGCCGGACGCCAGACCGAACACGTGCCCGACGGCGCAAAGATCAAGGACGCCTGCGCAGCGTTGGGGGTACCGTTCTGTTGTGAGCATGGCGAGTGCGGCACCTGCATGATCGAGGTGGCGGAGGGGCTGGAGAATCTGGAACCCGCCGAGGCGCACGAACGGGTGCTGGGGCTGCCGCCGAATCTGCGCCTCGCCTGTCAGGCCCGCATCCGCTCGGGCACGGTGCGGCTCAGCACCGGCTTCATGTAGCGCGGGCGGGCGTCAGGTTGAGGCGCGCTTTCGCTTGGGCCGTGCCATATCCGTGCCCTCCACGAACATGCGCAGGTCCTGCGTCGGCAAGGCGTCGAGCCGGTCGTACCACTCGTGCAGCGCCGAAAAGAAAGCGAGCGCTTCCTGGAAGCGCCCGCGCGAATAGCTGTCGTCGTCTTTACTGCGTTTGGCCTCGGCCACACATTCTTCGAGCGCCGTGATGGTGGGGTCAATCTCGCGCTGCTTACGCTGCTCCACGATGCGGCGCATCATCTCCCACACGTCCATGTCGCAGGTGAAATAGTCCTTGCGCTCGCCCAGCACGTGCACGATCTTGATGATGCCCCAACTGTGCAACTCGCGCAGGCTGGTGCTCACATTCGAGCGCGCCACCGACAGCGTGACCGCGACTTCTTCGGCATTGAGCGGCTGCTCGACGATGTAAAGCAGCGCATGAATCTGGGCAACGGTGCGGTTGATACCCCAGCGGGTGCCCATCTCGCCCCAATGCAACACGAACTTTTGCTGGGCCGGACTCAATTTCATGGGCACTTATCCACGGATGCGCGGGGCGCGGCATCCCGATTTTGTGTTTCTTAGATATTTCAGCGCGCACAGAATAACTCGAAAGAAACGACGCCGTCAATCACTCCGACGGACAGGTGCCGTTTGCGTGGTCCGCACGGCATGCCATACGCCCAGGTCCTCCGGCGTGTCGACATCGCGCAGTACCGCCAGTTCATGCACGCCGAGCCCCAGGTCCGCAGCGCGGGCCAGTGTTTCTTCGCGCACGCTGCCAGTACCCCACGCAATATCTGCAAA
Source organism: uncultured Nitrospirales bacterium (assembly GCA_964390765.1). Taxonomy (GTDB): domain Bacteria; phylum Hydrogenedentota; class Hydrogenedentia; order Hydrogenedentales; family JAGMZX01; genus CAYMLC01. The sequence goes on along the minus strand of CAYMLC010000643.1, from coordinate 200 downwards.
CAGCGGCGCCAGGTCTTCGAAGCTCGCGCCCAGATGCAGCCCGATCAGGTAGTAGCCGCCGTCTTCGGCCGGGCCCAGCACGAGGTCCTCGTGGTCGAGCGCCTCCAAAGCCTCGCCCAGGTGCGCCGCCGTCAGGCCGGGACAGTCGGCCCCCACAATCACCACCTGATACTCCTGTTCAAGAGCCATGGGCAGTCCTT
>CAYMLC010000642.1:0-1557 GCA_964390765.1 uncultured Nitrospirales bacterium | reverse complement strand
CGCATCAGGTGGTGTCGTGTCAGCATTAGCGGTTCTCCTGTACGTTGGCAGCGGTTGCGGCCGGGGCAGCCGTTTCGGCCTCGGCGGCAGACGCGCCGGGGGCCGGGCGCAGCGCCGTGGTATTGGGCGCGCCGAGCGGCATGCTGGCTGCCGTGTCTTCCGTGCCGGCGACGTCGTCTTCCGGGTTCAGGTCGAAGGCCGGCACCTCGACCGGGTCGGGCGCTTCGATCAGTTCCACGGTCTGGCGCTCGAGCTCTTCGCGGGCGCGCTGGATGACTTGTCCTTCAATCGGCTGGCCACCCGGCTCGACGCCGAACAACGCGGTGATGGTGGCGAGGTCGAGCGGGTTGAGACCGCCCTGGCCGCCCGCTGGCAGGAAGACCATCTCGAGCCCGTTCAAGACGCTGGCCATCTGCAGCGCAACGGCGCGGTCGGCCCCATCGATCTGCATGGCCGCACTGCGCAGGCGCTCGCGCTCGGCTTCGGCCAACTGGACCAGCAGGTCGGCCTCGGCCTCACGCTTGCGCACGTATAACTCTTTCTCCGATGACTTCTGCACCGAATAGGCGCGGCCCTGCTCCAGCGTGACCTCCACCTCCATCTCGCCGCGCTGCTGTACGCGCGATAGAATCTGCTGCTGCTCGGCCGCGGCACGCTTCGACTGATTGGTGAAGACCAGTTGGTCCTGCAGCTTTTTCGCCTCGATGTTTTCCTGGATGCGGTCGCTGTACTGGAAGTAGCGGATGAGAACGTGCTCGATTTCGAGGCCGCGCGGGCTGAGTTCTTCGTGCAACTGGTCGCGCGCGAGTTCGGCTTTCGCCACGCGCAGCGGGCTGTTGTAGAACTCTTCCGTCGTCAGCTGGCCCAGCGTCTGCTTCAAGATGGGTTCGGCCTTGGGCAGGATGCCGTTCTCGATGAAGCGCGTGCCCGGACCCAAGACCTTCACCACTTCGACGGGGTCCGCAATCCGGTAGAGGATGCTGACGTCGACATCGACGTAGAAGCCGTCGGAAGTCTGAATCTTGGCCACTTCGTCGTAGTAAAGATTGGCGCCCTGCCGCGGCGAGAAGCCGGTCATCTCGAGGACCTGCGTATTGCGTGGCAGCGTATAGACCTGGTTGAAGGGCAGGCGGAAGACGAAGCCTGCTTCGTACTGGATGTCCTGAATCCCCTTGTTCAAGCCAATGCGCACGACCTTGACGCCCCATTCGCTGGGGCCCACATACACGCAGAACAGCATGTACAACAGGGTCAGCGCGACCACTGCAACGGCTGTGATGGCACCCCATCCAGCCAGCTTGGCAGCGGGTCCGGAAGGCAGCTTCAGCCCGCCATCGCCGCCGATAAATTCTGGTTTTCCGCGACGCATAAACTCTCCTCGCGTTGTGCGCAGTACGCGGCGGCGCTGGGTCCGCCAGGGTGCCCCGTGCCCGCGCCCTTGATAGCCTTACCCACCATACACTAAACTCGGGGCTCACATTCGGGGTGTAGCGCAGCCCGGTTAGCGCGCTTCGTTCGGGACGAAGAGGCCGGAGGTTCAAATCCTCTCACCCCGAC
>CAYMLC010000641.1:0-1569 GCA_964390765.1 uncultured Nitrospirales bacterium | reverse complement strand
AAAGGCGCGCTGTGTCAATTGGTAGTAGCACACCGGCGACGCACCCATCGCGCTCATCACGCTCAGCGTCTGGTCGAGCACAGCCACGCCCGCGGTCACGCTGGGGGCAATGGCCGACGTGGCGCTGGCCGGGGCGCTGCCGTGTGTGCTGTGGGTATTGATTTCATAGACCGCGAGCGGTGTGCCCTTGCCGTTCTCGGCCAGGTCGCGTTGGGTCGAAGCACCCCCGTTGCGCGCATAGGCCGTCACATCGGCAAAGAGCGTGCGCCAGCGCGCTTCGGGCGACGCGTAGTCGTCGAGTTCGTGCACGAGGTAGGGCGCGATACTGATGCGGTCGTGGCCGCTCGTGAGTGCATCCACACGCCCGTTCCAATGGTGCGCGTTGATGGCCCAGCCGCCTGCGATCAGCACCATCTTCTCGGCGTCGAAGTGTGGGTGCGCCCGCACGCGCGCAAAGGTCAGGCTGCAGAGGGCGGCGTAGTGGGCGGCGTCCCACAGGTAGAAGGGCCGGAAGATGGGGTTCCACCACTCGTTGCCGACTTCCAGGTAGATGCGGTCGAAGGCATCGGTCCAGGGGGCGCTGCGTCCGTGCGCAGCCCGCAGCGCGGACGCCGCGTCGTAGTCGGGCGGCGCCGCCAGATACGACACGATCGCCTCCCAGTCGCCTGGCGTGTTGCCACTGCCCACCACCACCCACGGTTCGGCCTCCACGGCTTCACTCAGCGCCATCCACTGCGGCAGCGTGGCGCCCACTTCGCTCATGCGATAGCCGCTGTCGTAGCCGAGGAAACTCCATTCCGCATCCGACGTGCTGGCGGCCAGTAATCCCTCCGACAAGTTGCCGAGGCTGGCGATACCGAAGAAGCGCAGCACGCCCACTTCGGCTTCGCGCAGCGCGTCGACCACCGGCGCGGCAAAGCCCGTGGGGTGCGCCATGCGGTCGTCCTCGAGGCGCACCCAGTCGATGTCGACCGCGCCGTGGTTATCGGCCGCGGTCGTGGCCACGGCGGCAATGTCGAGTGCGCTGAAGCGCGCGTTCACGCCCGGGTCGCCCGGCGTGCTTCCGGTAAAGGTGAAGACCTGCCATTCGCCGGTCAGGCGCTGGCCCGCTCCGGCGAACATCCGCGTGCGCCGCTCCGGGTGGTCGCCGGGCAGGCCGTAGTGCTCGAAGCCCACGCCAATTTCTGCATCCGGCATGGAACTGCGCGCGCGCACCCGCACGGTATAGGTGGTCGCCGTGGTCGCATTCACATAGTGCCGGATGCCGCCGCTGATGCGGGAGCCGCTGTTGGGCAGCATCAGGCGCACGGCCTGGTCGCGCGGGCCGCCGGGGCCGTCCACCAGCTCCACCTCGATACCGTCGCGCAGCACCAGGCGCCAATCGCCAATGCCGAGACCGGGCTCGCCGCTTTCGCGGTCGGGTGTGCCACGCCGCACGTAGGGGCCGTGCAGCCACAACACCGTTCCCGCGGCCAGCCCGCCCTCGCGCGCGAGCGTAAACGCACCGGTGCCCGGCGTGTGCGCCGCAATGTCGCCCGCTTCGCCCGCGTGCGGACCCGTGGCGATTGT
>CAYMLC010000640.1:0-1578 GCA_964390765.1 uncultured Nitrospirales bacterium | reverse complement strand
CTGCACGATCTGAATGGCGATGTCCTGCGTGGCCTCCACCGTGTTGTCGTTGATGTGCGGTGTATGCACGACGTTATCCAGGCCGACGAGGGGGCTGTTATAGGGGGGTTCCTGCACGAAGACATCGGCGGCAGCCCCGGCCAGATGCCCGGACTTGATCGCATCGGCGACGGCGTTTTCGTCCCACAGGCGGCCCGCGGCGATGTTAATCAGGCGGGCACCGGGCTTCATCTGCGCGATGCGCTCCGCATCGAACATATTCTCGGTGCCGTCGTTGATGGGCACATGCAGGCTGACGTAATCGGCGCGGGCCAGCAGTTCCTTCATGCCGACGAGCGTCAGCCGCAAATCGCTGACGTTTTCCTCTGCGATGTACGGATCATACGCCAGCACGTCCATACCGAAGGCGGCACAGCGGGCGGCCTCCTCCCGCCCAATGCGCCCCAACCCGATGACGCCCATCGTCTTGCCGTAGAGCTGCGTCCCGGCCTGCCGCGTGCGGTCGAGCAGCCACCAGCCTTCCTTCATGCCGTTGTGGACGACGGGCAGGCGGCGGCTGAGCGCCAGCATCAGCAGCAGGGTGAGTTCCGAGGCGGCGATGGCGCTGGTGCCGGGCGTGTGCGTGACGATGACCCCGCGCTCGGTGGCGGCGTCCAGGTCGATGCCCGTCAGGCTGGCCCCCACGCGGCCAATCACGCGGAGGTTTTCACCCAATTCGATGATTTCGCGGCTCAGTTCCACGTCGTCGCGGGCAATGATGGCGTGGGCCTGTGGCAGCGTCTCGCGCACGAATTTGGAGCGCGGCGAAGTCGTTATCAGGTTGATGTCCTCGGCATCTTGCAGCAGCTTCAGGCTGAAGTCGGTTAAATCTGCCGTGACGTAGACGTTAAACGGTTGTTCCATAGCGTTGGTTTTCCTGGCGGTGTTGGTTGGTCAATCCGGGGGCGTATTGTATCAGCGGAGTGCGCGCCCTAACACCCGAACGGCACACTGATATTGGGGATGGTGCCCACTTCCAGCAGGTCATAGCGCAGCCGAAGCTGGCCGGTCACAGGCAGGTCATTGGTGAGCAGGCGCGCATTCTCTAGCTGGAGCGTCAGCCAGTAGCGCACGACGACGCCGTACTCTGCGGAGAACCACAGTTCGCCGTTCATCTCGGTGATGCGCGTGTCTTCCGCGAAGCGCACGGCAGGCAGGGCCAGGGTATCAGCTTCGAAACGGTACTCGTAAGCCTCAATGCCGTTGACGACTTCGCGCCGCCCGAAGGGCACGGCCACCCGTGGCCCACCGACCAATTCCCCAGCGGTGAGGTTCGCCGCCGTGCGGGCGTCGGCCTCGACGTTGCTCAGGCATACGCCGCGCTGAACGAGGAAGGCATCAGGGCCGAGCTGCACCGCCTCGAAGGTGTCCCCCTCTGGCCGTTGCAGCAGCTCCCCGGACGATTCCACGACCACCCGCCGGGCCGACGCAATCTGGTTAAACCACACTTCGGCGCGGGCCTCGGCGCTGGTTTCGCGCCCAGTCTGCGAGAATACACCATCGAAGGCCAGCAGCACCGCGTAATGCCAGCCTTCCAAC
>CAYMLC010000639.1:0-1588 GCA_964390765.1 uncultured Nitrospirales bacterium | reverse complement strand
GTGGTGTGGGCCTGGTGCAGTTCTTCCAGGTCCTCATGCGCTTCGTGCAGCGCGCCCGTGCTCTCCGCATGCGCCTGCTCGCGCTCGTCGATGCGCGCGCGAAGCGTCTGTGCCTCTTCGCGCAAGGCATCGCGATCGGTCTCGAGTGCGCGGCGCTCTTCCTGCAGATTCTCGAGTTGCACGCGCAACGCGTCGGCTTCGGCGCGCACGCCTTCGGCCGCCGCGCTGGCTTCATCGCGTTCACGCTCGCGCTCGGCCAGGTGTCCGTGCAGCGTGTCGCGCTCCGATTCCAGGCGCGCGACTGCCGCCTGTGCGGTGTGCAGGGCTTCCGCGCGTTCAGCCAATGCGCGCTGGGCGTCTTCGTGCGTGGCGCGCAGCCGCTCGAGTTCCGCGCGCAGGTCGCCCGCCTGCAACTGCGCCGCATCGCGGGCCTCGGTCAGGCTGTGCAGCTGCGCCGCCATGGCATCGTGTGCGGTGCCCAGTTGCGCCGCCTCTTCGCGCAGGTGCTCGTGCGCTGTGCGCAGCTCCGCCGCGGCCGCCTGTTCGCTCGCCCGGGCCTCGGCCTCGTGCCGGGTTGCCGCGCGCGCGGCTTCCGCCTCTTCCGCATGCCGCAGCGCTTGCATACGCAGGCGCGACTGCGCTTCGAACTGTTCGCGCACCGTGGCCTGGCCATGGCCCAGTGCCTGCTCGAGTGCGGCCAGGCGCGCCACATCGGTCTGGCGCGGGGCATCGGCTTGTGCCGCCGCGCGCAGGGCATCGCGCTCCGACTCCAGCGCGGCCCGTGCCGTTTCCCAGGCGTCGCGCTCGGCCGCTTGCCGCCCGGCGAGCGCCTCGATCTCCGCCCGTGCCTGGTCGCGCGCGTGGCCGAGCGCCTGCTCCAGCGCTTCGCGGCGTGTGCGTTCGGCGGCTACCGCGGCGGTGGCTTGCGCGTCGGCGGCCTGGTGCGCCTCGGCCAGTTCGCGCTCCAGGTTGCGGTTGCGCACGATCTGCGGCTGCACCGCACGCGCCTGTTCGGCCAGGTCGTCCTGCAGGCGTGCCACGTGCGCCCGGGCAGCGGCCAGGTCATCCTCGAGCGCCTGCACCTGCTGCGCGTAGGCATCCAGTTGCGGCGCGTACTCCGCGTGAATCTCATCGATGGCCTCGGCCGCCATCGTCAGCTGCTCGTTCAGCCGCGCCACCTGTTCCTGATGCACCTGCTGCGCTTCCGCGCGGGCGCGCTGCTCGGCAGCCAGGGCCGCCTGCGCCGCTTCCAGCGCTTCGGGATCGGGCTGGGGCGCCTGCGCCCGTTCCGCTTCGAGCGCCTGCAGGCGTTGCGCGGTGGACTCGTGCTCTTGCGTGCGTTCATCCAGTGCTTCGCGCAGCCGGGCACTTTCCGCCTGCGCGTCGGCCAGGGCCGCCCGTGCCGCCTCCAGTTCAGCCGTGTCCGGCTCGGGTGGTGGGGCCGCCTCCAGCGCCTGCACGCGCTGCTGTGCCGCGTCGCGTTGCTGCTGTGCTTCCTCCAGTGCCGCGCGCAACGGGCCGATTTCCTGCTCGAGCGCCAGCGCCTTCGCCTCGGCCGCTTCTTGCGCCGCGTGATAGGCCTGCGCAC
>CAYMLC010000638.1:0-1606 GCA_964390765.1 uncultured Nitrospirales bacterium | reverse complement strand
CGTGCTCGACCACTTCGGTCACGCCGCCACTCCGCGTGCCGAGCACCGGCACACCGCAGGCCATCGCCTCGAGCGGCACCAGCCCGAAGCTCTCGTGTTCACTCGGCTGGAACACCAGGTCGGCACATGGCAGCAATTCTTCGATACTCTCGTGGTTGCCGATGTAGCGCACCCGGTCGGCGATGCCCAGCTGTTTGGCCACACCCACCGCCGCCATGCGCTCGGGCCCTTCCCCCACCATCACCAGTCGAGCGGGCACATGGTCGGCGATACGCTTGAACACGCGAATGACATCGGTCACCCGCTTGACCGGGCGAAAGTTGCTGATGTGCATCACCAAGCGCTCGTCTTCCTGCACGAAGCTGCACTTGCTGACGGGTGGCTTGTTGAACTTATCGGGGTCGAGAAAGTTGTGGATGGTTTGCACGGGCGCATCGAGATTGAATTCGCGCCGGGTCTCCTCGGTCAGCCAATTCGAAACGGCCGTCACCGCATCGCTCTGCTGCATCGCGTGCCGCGTCACGCGGTAGAACATGGGGTCGGTGCCCACCAGGGTGATGTCGGTGCCGTGCAGGGTGGTGACCAGCTTGAAGCGCTGCGCCGGCGGCAGCATATCGCGGGCGATGAGCGCGGCCACGGCGTTGGGCATCGCGTAGTGCGCATGCCAGAGTTCGACGCCGTTTTCCTCGGCCACTTCGCAGATGCGGCTGGCCAGCCCCAGCGACAGGGGCGGCGAACGAAACAGTGGATAGGACACCATTTCGACGCGGTGGCTCATCACGTTCTGGTGGAACCCCGTCAGGCGATAGGGCACCTCGTCGGTCACGAAATGAATCTCGTGGCCGCGCGCCGCCAGCGCCAGCCCCAGTTCCGTGGCCATGATGCCGCTGCCACCCGCCGAAGGGTGGCACGTTATGCCGATGCGCATGCCCAGTCGCTCCCGTCCTGTGAGCCTAGCGGCCCTGCGTTAGCCTTGCGTGTGCGGTTTGCCCAGCCAGGTTGCCCAGTCCACACGTGCGGGCCCGGGCCGCCACAGGGGCTCGCCGTGCGCCACGCCAATCGCCGCGCCCCAGTAGCGCGCGCGTATCTCTATCCCCTCCCAGAACGCGTGCGACGCCACAATCGTTTGCGGCGCGTCGCTCTCGGGGTCATAAAACTGCGAGCGGTGCGCACGCAGCGCCGCCAGTTTCGTCTCCCAGTGGGCCCCAATGTCCGAGACCCACGCCGGGGGCGTCTGCGGCAGGGCATAGGGGTAATACCACCATACTTCGGCCGCGCGATGCCGCGTACCCGTCGCCGGGTAGCGCGCCACCCCGGCATAGAAATGCGCATCGCGTGTCAATTCGTGTGCCGCCAGGTGGTCGGGGTGGCGGTCGGGCGTGCCGGGCGCCAACAAGAGACGCGGGCGCAGCCGCCGCAGAATGCCCGCCACCACGTGGCGTTGGGCATCGTCGTTGCGCAGGCCACCGTCGGGCAGGCCCGCGTTCTCGCGGTGCGCCACGCCCAGTATCCGCGCCGCTTCCTGCGCCTCGGCCGAGCGCGTATCCACGTCGCCGCGGGTGGCCAACTCGCCGCGGGTCAGGTCGACCATCGCCACGCGCCAGCC
>CAYMLC010000637.1:0-1614 GCA_964390765.1 uncultured Nitrospirales bacterium | reverse complement strand
AGTGCGGTGCAGGAGAAGTACGACCGCCTGATTGCCGAGGGGTTGCTGTTGACCCCGCGCTGGGGCACGCCCGAAGATGTGGGCAAGGCCGTGGCCAGCCTGGCGCGCGGCGATTTCGCGTATTCGACGGGCGCCGTTATCGAGGTGGGTGGCGGCTTTGGCGTGCAACGGCTGTAGCGCGCCCGCACCTTTTGACAGGCCGCCGCTGGCCGCCGTATCCTCCGCGCTTATTCTTCCCCGTTTACGTGCGCGCACCCCCTGGGCAGGAGCGATCCCGTGGAGAAACTCGTCTCACTTTGCAAGCGTAAGGGCTTCATCTATCAGTCGAGCGCCATCTACGGCGGCGTCAACGGCTGCTGGGATTTCGGCCCGCTCGGCGTCGAGCTCAAGCGCAATCTGAAAAACGACTGGTGGTACTTTTTCGTCCAGCAGCGCGACGACATGGTCGGCCTCGACGCCAGCATCATCATGCACCCCGACGTGTGGGTGGCGAGTGGCCACGTGGAAGCTTTCCACGACATGCTGACCGATTGCCGCGTGTGCAAGCGCCGCTTCCGCGCCGACCAGTTCAACGCGGCCGAGGACTGTCCCGAAAAGCCCAAGTGCGCCGGCGAACATCTGACCGAGCCGCGCGCCTTCAACAGCATGCTGCGCACGCGCCTCGGCGTGAGCGACGACAGCGCGGTCGAGACGTATCTCCGGCCGGAGACGTGCCAGTCGATCTTTGTCGACTTCAAGGAGATCTATTCGTCTTACCGGGTGAAGGTGCCCTTTGGTATTGCGCAGGTGGGCAAGAGCTTCCGCAACGAGATCAATCCGCGCAACTTCATCTTCCGCTCGCGCGAATTTGAGCAGATGGAGATCGAATACTTCGTGCGCGAGGCGGATGAGGAACACTGGTTCGCGCACTGGCAAGAGCAGATCTGGGCCTGGTTCCTGAGCATCGGGCTGACCGAGTCGCGGCTGCGCTGGTTCGAGCATCCGAAGGAAGACCTGGCGCACTACTCGAAGCGCACGGCCGATGTCGAGTACGAGTTTCCCTTCGGCTGGGGCGAGTTGCAGGGCCTGGCGAACCGCGGCACGTACGACCTGTGCCAGCACAGCAAGAAGAGCGGCAAGGACCTCAGCTTCTTCGACCAGGAAAACAACGAGCGTTTTGTGCCCACCGTAATCGAGCCTTCGGCCGGTGCCGACCGCACCGCGCTGGCGGTGCTGTGCGATGCCTATGCGGAGGAAGAGGTCGACGGCGAGACCCGCACCGTGATGCGTCTTCACCCGCGGGTGGCGCCCATCAAGGCGGCGGTGCTGCCGCTGGTCAAGAAAGAGGGCCTGGCCGAAATCGCCGAGTCGCTCGAGCGCAAGCTGCGCAAGAAGTTCAATACGTACTACGACCAGTCGGGCGCCATTGGCCGGCGCTACCGGCGCATGGACGAAGTGGGCACACCCTATTGCATCTGTGTCGACTTCGACACGAAAGAGAACGGCACCGTGACGGTGCGCGACCGCGACACGATGGAGCAGGAGCGCATGCCGATGGAAGACGTTGCGGGCTATATCGAAAAGCAGATTACGAGCGAGCGCGACTAGCGCTGCAATTTTTCAGCGGTGCGCGTC
>CAYMLC010000636.1:0-1616 GCA_964390765.1 uncultured Nitrospirales bacterium | reverse complement strand
CGGTCATGACCACGCTCAGCGACATGTGCGGCTTTCTGCTGGTGCTGGGGCTGGCGGGCGCCGCCCTGGCACTGGGTGTGCTGTAGGGCAACAACACGACGGAGCGAATACGACGATGGTGCAGCAAGCATTGGCCCGGCTCGTAGATGGACACCACCTGGCGCGGCAAGAGGCCGCCGACCTGATGCGCGCATTGATGAGTGGCGAGGTGCCGCCGAGCAGCATCGCGGCGGTACTGGTCGCGCTGCGGATGAAGGGCGAGACGGTCGACGAGATTACCGGCTTTGCCGAGACCATGCGCAGTCTGGCCACGCCCATCACGCCGAGCCGGCGACCCCTGGTGGACACCTGTGGAACGGGTGGCGATCACAGCGGCACCTTCAACATATCCACCTGTGCCGCCTTTGTGGTGGCGGGTTCGGGCGCCGCGGTGGCCAAGCATGGCAACCGCAGTGCCAGCAGCAAGTGCGGCAGTGCCGACGTGCTCGAAGCGCTGGGCGTAAACCTCGAGCTCGCCCCTGAACGCGTGGCCGCCGCCATCGACGAGGTGGGCATCGGCTTTCTCTTCGCGCGCAATCTGCACGCGGCCATGCGGCATGTCGGCCCCGTGCGCGCCGAACTCAAGCTGCGCACGGTCTTTAATGTGCTCGGTCCGCTCACCAACCCGGCCGGTGCCGATGCGCAGGTGATGGGCGTCTATGACGAACGCCTGCTCGAGCCGCTGGCCAAGGTGCTGGGTGCGCTCGGCGCGCGCCATGCCTTTGTGGTGGCGGGCAGCGATGGACTCGATGAACTGACCCTGACCGGCGAGAGCCGCCTGGCCGAGTGGCGCGATGGTGGCGTGCACCTGCATCAGGTGACGCCCGAGCGCTTCGGCCTGCAGACCGCCACGCGTGACGCGTTGCAGGGCGGCGATGCGGCGGAGAGTGCGGCCATCCTGCGTGGTGTCCTCGCCGGCGAGCCGGGGCCGCGCCGCGACATTGTCCTGCTCAATGCAGCCCCGGCCTTGGTGGCGGCTGGCTTGGCCACCAGCCTCGAAGACGGGCTCGAGCAGGCCGCGGCCAGCATCGATTCCGGCGCGGCCCAGGCGCGGCTCGATGCGCTTATCGCCTTTGCCTGAGGGTGCGTCGCGTTGACTTGTTTTCCGGGGCGTTGCTAGGCTCTGGCTCGCGTGGCGCTTCCGCGATCCTGACCCCGCAACGCGCGTGCGCACGCGACGGCAGCACCATCCGGATTACCGCTGGGCAGAGCGGCCCGGAACGGCGCGGCCCCGCCAGGAGCAAGCATGCCCGATCAAACCGTACGTCCCAATGTCCTTGATGAAATCGTATCCCACAAGCGCAGTGAACTGGCGCAACGCAAGGCGGAGATGCCCGTCGAGCGCCTGCACGAGAAGGTGGGTGCGGCCGCACCCGCGCGCGATTTCCGCACTGCGTTGCGCGCACCCGGTGTCAGCCTGATAGCCGAGGTGAAGCGCGCCTCGCCCTCGCGCGGCAACATGTTGCCCGGCGCCGATGCGGTCGAGATCGCGGTGACCTACGAACAATGCGGTGCCCGCGCCATATCGGTGCTGACCGACCACAAATACTTCGGCGGCAGCCTGGAAGACCTCGAGC
>CAYMLC010000635.1:0-1617 GCA_964390765.1 uncultured Nitrospirales bacterium | reverse complement strand
GGCGACCAGCGCGAGCAGGTAGGTGTTCTGAAAGGCACGCACCAGCTCGACCTGCGGCATGATCGTCACGCGCGCGTGCAGCATCATGGGCGGGCCATCGACCGGCAGCGGGATGCGCGCAATCCAGTTGAGGGCCCCGTCTTCGCCCGGCTCGATGGTAACGGCGGCGGCGTCGATGCCGGTCACATTTTCCTCGAGGCGGATCGTGTCAAAGTCGCCGTAGGTATCTTCCACATCGCCGCCCATCAGGCGGTGGGCCGCGGCCGGGTTGGTCTCGATATGCAGCGCCACCCGCTCGGCCACGCGTTGGGCGTCGCGCTTCATCTGGGTTACCACTTCGCCCACGTAATAGCGCGAGATAACCGTGACCGAGCCGAGCAGGCACAACAGCAGCACGCCGCACAGCGCGATGATGCGCACATACAGCGAGTTGTACCAGCGCACGCCCCGGGCCGCGCGCGGCGCAGCGGCTACTTCAGCGGCAGGCCCAGCCGCTTCATCACTTCCTGAATATCTTCCCAAGTCTTTCCCTTGTCTCGTTCATTGCGCAGCAGGTAAGCCGGGTGATACGTCACGCGCAGGGGGATGCCGTGGTAGCTGTGCCAGCGCCCGCGCAGGCGGCCCACACTCTCGGTGCTGCGCAGCAGGGTCTGCGCGGCGTAGCTGCCGAGCGCGCAGATAACCTTCGGCTGCACCAGCGCCAATTGTTGCAGCAGGTACGGCTCACACTGCGCCACCTCTTCGGGGCTCGGGTTGCGGTTGTCCGGCGGGCGGCACTTCAGCACGTTGCAGATGTACACAGCCTCGCGCTGCATCTTCATGCCCTTCGTGATGATGTCGGTCAACAGCTTGCCCGCGCGCCCGACAAAGGGTTCGCCGCGGCGGTCTTCCTCGAAGCCCGGCGCCTCGCCCACGAACACGAGGTCCGCCCGCGGATTGCCCACGCCAAATACCGTCTGCGTGCGCGACTGGCACAGGCCGCACTTCGTGCAGGCGGCTACCGTCTCGGCCAGCGTATCGAGCGTTACCCCCGCCGGCACTTCCGGCGGTGCATCGATTGCGAGCGCTGGCTGATACGCCTCGCGCTTTGCCGCGGGTGCGGGCGCCGCCTTGGGCTGTACCCCGGCCGCTGCCCCAGGCGCATCCGCCGGACGCGACGCTTCCGGCACCGCGCGGGATGTGCCCGGCTTTTCCTGCGCCGCCCCGGCCGCCGGCGTATCAGCCAACGCATCGAGCGCGGCCGCCGTCTCCGGCGACAGCGTCACCATGCGCTTGGCGCCGCGGGCCTCGGTCTCCAGCAGCGCGCGCACCTCGTGCAACACTTCAGCTAACGTTGGGTCGGGCATGGGGGTAGACGCTCCTGCAACCCCGGAGTGTAGCACGCGCGGCGTCAGCGGCGTTGTGCGGCGACCCAGGCGGTGCGGCCCATGGCGGGCACGAGCGGCGGACTGCGGTCGATGCGCTTCCACGTGGCGAAGAGCGCGTCGAGGCGGGCAGGTTCCGGCCAGGCGTCGCTGGCGATACCGAGCAGATAGCTCTCTTCGGGGTCGGGCCGCAGCAGCAGCCGGTAATAGCGCTGCGCCTGATAGGCCTCGGCCATGGCCACGGTCTCGCCAT
>CAYMLC010000634.1:0-1620 GCA_964390765.1 uncultured Nitrospirales bacterium | reverse complement strand
TCAGCAAGGGCAGCAGCACGGCCGCCACCCGGTCGACCCGCATGACCAGCAGCATCAGCGGCAGGCTCAGGATGCCGGCGCCCCCCGCAAAACCCGACTTGCTGATCCCCTGCACGATAATCGCCAGGCCGATCAGCGTCCACGCCACTACGGCCGGCACGGCCGGATCGATGAAGCCCTCGCCCAACTACGCCGCCTTCGGCTGCTTGCGCCGCGCGTACAGCGTCTCCACCACTTCGCAGTGCGCCGTACCGTCGGCGTCGGCCAGCACGATCGTATAGTTACGCTCGATGCTGCGGGCCGTCTCGAGCTCGGCCTTGATCGCCACCACCTCTTCGTCGGCCACATGGAACTCGGCAAAGAGCGGGCGCGTGCCCGGCTTCAAGAAGCGAATCTGTGCCGCCTTCAGCCACACGATGTAGCCGGGACCCAGACGGTTCAGCAGCATCAGCATGTAGATGGGGTCGACGGCGCCGTACATGCTGCCGCCATAGATGGTGCCCACGTAGTTGCGCGTGCGGATATCGCGCAAGACCTTTACTTTCAGGTAGGACCAGTCGCCCGCGATGTACAGCACGCGCCCGCCACAGCCGCGGTAGCACGGCCACCAGTTGAACATCAGCCGGAACAGACGGGTGCGCAGGGTAGGTGGCATGGAGGGGCTCCTTCGCGTGCGGGGGACGCCCAGTATGGCACGCCACGCGCCGTGGAAGACACGCGCCCGCCACAGCCGCTATGATCAAAAGGCTGGGAGAACGCCACCATGAGCACACTGACCCTCGTCCGCCATGCACAGGCCTGGTTCCTGTCGGACAACTACGACGAATTGTCCCCCCTGGGAGAAGAGCAGGCGGAGCGGCTGGGCGAATTCTGGGCCATGCAGCAGGTCCACTTCGACCGTGCCTACACCGGCCCGGGCCGGCGCCACCGCGATACGGCACAGACCGTCGCGCGCGTCTTTGCACGCCGGGGCCTCCCCTTTCCCGAGGTGCATCTGCTGCACGACCTCGACGAATTCAACATTGATACCGTGCTCTATTCGAAGCCGCAGACCGTGGTCGACATGCACCCCGAACTCGCCCCCAGCTACCAGAGACTGCTTCAAGCGCGAGACGATGAACAGGCGCGCCGGCGCGCGTTCCAGCGCTTCTTCGAAGCCGTGGCGGAATCGTGGGTCCAGGGCAAGCTCGAGGTGCCGGGGATCGAAGACTGGAGCGACTTCGCCAAGCGCGTAGGCCGCGCGATCGCAGCGATGACCAGCGGCTCGCCCAGCGGCCACCGCGTGGTGGCGTTCACCTCGGGCGGACCCGTAGCGACGGGTGTGCAGCAGGCGCTACAGCTCACACCCCAGCACACGCTGCAACTCGTCTGGGCGCTGCGCAACGCGTCGCTGACCGAGTTTCTCTACACCAGGGAACGCTACTCGCTCAGCATCTTCAACGGCGCGCCGCACTTTCGCGACGCGCGCATGCTGACCTATCGCTAGCGTCGGCGCCGGCGCGCCGCCTGCCACAGGGCGCCCGCCACCAGCAGCGTAATCAAGGCATTGCCGCCATACGCCGCTACAGGATCGCCCACTTTGGCCTGCGCCGCCGGACAGCCGCCCCCGCCGCCATTGCC
>CAYMLC010000633.1:0-1632 GCA_964390765.1 uncultured Nitrospirales bacterium | reverse complement strand
CCTTCAATGTCACGCTGGACGCCGAGGGTCTGCGCGGGCTCGTCAAGGGACCCGATGCGCAACATGGCTATCTGCTGACCCGCTCCGACGACGCCTCGCCCTCGCTCGGTATGGCGCCGCCCGCAGGCGCTATCGCACTCTTCGAGCCCGACCCCGCCGAGCACTGGAAGCGCCACCCCGAGTTGTGGTGCCGCACCGCCGAAGGCGCGTTCGAGGTTTGCGGCAGCAGCCTCATCACCCGCGACTCCTTCGGCTCGGGCCGCTGGCACATCGAGTTCAAGACGCCCTTCATGCCGGGTGCGCGCGGCCAGTCGCGCGGCAACAGCGGCGTCTACGTCATGGGTCGCTACGAAATCCAGGTGCTCGACAGTTTCGGCGAAGAGCCCGCGTGGGATTATTGCGGCGGCATCTATAAGGTGGCTGCGCCGCTGACCAATGCGTCCCTGCCGCCGCTGCAGTGGCAGACCTACGACATCGCCTTCACCGCGCCCCAGTTCGATGAGGCCGGCAACAAGACCGCGAACGCCCGCCTCACCGTCCGGCACAACGGCATCGTCATACACGATGACCTCGAACTCCCGCGGCCCACACCCGGCGGGCTCGGCGGCGATGAAGTTGCCACGGCGCCACTGCTGCTGCAAGACCACGGCGACCAGGTGCAATACCGCAACATCTGGTTCGTGCCCGCGGATTAGGCACGCGGCCAGACCCGCCGCCGCATGCACCTCAGCCTCGTCATTCCCGCGTACAACGAAGCCGCGCGCCTCGGGCCCACGCTCGCGTGCGCCCAGGCCTATCTGGCGCAGCAGCCCTACACGAGCGAGGTGGTCGTCGTAGACGATGGCAGCACCGACGACACCGGCGCCGTGGCCCGGGCCTCAGGCGGCGTGCGCGTGCTGCGGCATGCACCCAATCGCGGCAAGGGCTATGCCGTACGCGCCGGACTGCTCGCCGCGCAGGGGGAATATCGCTGCTACTACGACGCCGACGGCTCGACACCGATCACCTGCCTCGACCGCGTCTGGCCCCGCTTCGCGTCCGGGGCCGACGTCGTGATCGGGTCGCGCGCGCTCGCCGATTCCGATGTTGCTGTGCACCAGGCGTGGTACCGCGAGCAAATGGGGAAGACGTTCAACCGGCTGCTGCGCCTGCTGGCGCTCACGCCCTTCATCGACACCCAGTGCGGCTTCAAGGTCTTTCGCGCCAACGCGGCCGAAGCCATCTGTGCGCGCCAGACCATCGAGCGCTTCAGCTTCGATGTCGAGCTGCTCTACATCGCGCGGCTGCAGGGCTGGCGCGTGCAAGAGGTGCCGGTCGTCTGGCGCAATGACCCCGACACCCGCGTGCATGCGCTGCGCGACAGCCTGCGCATGTTCCTCGATGTCCTGCGTATCCGCAGCAATGCCTGGCGCGGACGCTACCGCTAGGCCACAGTCGCCCGCATACCGTAGCGCGGTGAATCTTGCGTCGCCGTGCCCTGCTGCGTATCCTTGGCGGTCAGCCTTTCGGGGCATGCACGTTCACCCAACTTTCCAGAAATGCGCGGGTGCCGCGTCCGGTTTCTTAAGAGACCCCGGAGAGTGCCGCCCCAAAAACTGGGCGAGTGGCGGAACTGGTAGACGCGCTGGATTT
>CAYMLC010000632.1:0-1637 GCA_964390765.1 uncultured Nitrospirales bacterium | reverse complement strand
CGAGACTGTGCAGGCTGGCTGCCAATTGGGCCTCCGCTGCCTTGCGCTCGGTCACATCCCGCGCGATGCCCACATAGGCAAAGGGCCGCCCCGCTGCGTCGCGCAGGGCAGTTCCGGTCGACATGTGCCAGCGGCCCTCGCCATCGCTGCGCCGCACGCGGTACTCGACGCTGGTCTGGGGGGTGTCGCTGGCGAAGACCTGCGCAATGAAGTCGCGGCAGAGGTGTACGTCTTCCGGATGGATGTAGGGTTCGAAGCTGCAGCCGATGGCCGCCTCGGGCGCTTCGCCCATATTCTCCCGCCAGTTCGGCGCTACGTAGGTAAACTCGCCGTCGGGCGTCAGCGAATAGACGATGTCGCTGGCATTCTCAACGAAACCGCGAAAGCGCTCTTCGCTTTCGCGCAGGGCCTCTTCCGCCTGCGTGCGCCTGATGGCGCTCGCCAGCATGCCGCTGACCACCTGCAAGACGGCCACGTCGCTGTCGTCCCAGGGGCGCGGCGTCTGCACACTGTCGAAGCCGATGTGGCCGTACAGCTTGTTGTTGGCGTGAATCGGCAAGACGAGAATCGACTGAATACCCTGTGACGCAAGCAATTGCTTCGTGCGCCAGGCTTCGGGCGGCATGTCCTCGAGAGAGGAAAGATTGATGGCTTCCACTCGCCGCATTTTTCCGTAACACCACGGGTAGTCCGCGGTGGGCAGTGCTTGCAGCCGCTCCCGTTCGGGGGTAATGCCCGCCGCGCACCATTCGTGGGTGTTGCTCATGGTGGTCTCGTCGTCCGAATAGCGAAAGACGTAGCTGCGGTCGACCCCCTTGGCCGTGCCCACGTCGGCCAGCAAGGCGTTGATGCGGTCATCGAGCGTGTCGACCGAGGCATCGACAAAGCGGGCGGAGCTGGTCAGCAGCAACGTCTCAAACGCGATGCGCGCGTCGCTGCGCCGTTCTTGCGCCCGGCGCGCCGAAATATCACGCACAACCACGACCAGCCGGTCGGTCTCGGGCAAGTACGTCACGCTGGCTTCGACCGGATAGGAATGCCCCAACTTGTGGCGGTGCTCGCGCTCGAACTGTGCGCTGCCCTGCTCCCTCACCGCGCGCAGGTGCGCTGCTGTATGTTCGGGCGTCTCGTGTGCGTCGAGGTCGGTCACGGTCAACCCGCGCAACTCGTCTTGGGTGTAGCCGCTCATGCGCTGATAGGCGGCATTCGAATCCAGCACACGCCCCGACCCGTCCAAGAACAGGAAGCCGTCGGGAATCATCTGCACCAGCGCCTCGAACTGGCTATCCCCGCGCGGCGGTGCCCCCGCGCTTTCCCGCGCAGCGAGCGCACGCTCCAAGGCCTCGCAGCGCGCGACCAGGGCCTCGTAGGCGATCTGCTGCGTCTTCATCCCAGACACCCGACTTCCCCTCTTTCCATCCCGACTATCCGGGGCAGCGTATCACAATTATTGGTTTTTGGCTGGATGAAAGGTGGGCAGCATCGTAAGCATGGCGAGGCCGGACGAGTGGCGGCGCCGCTGGACAGCACACCTGGCACGCGAATCCGGTGTAGAGCAGGCAGCCCGTGGCAAGACTCGAATGTGGCCTGCGAACGGCCTCGATGCCGCGACTCGTCGTTGCAAACCCTTGAAAATG
>CAYMLC010000631.1:0-1639 GCA_964390765.1 uncultured Nitrospirales bacterium | reverse complement strand
CGATGCCTATGGTCCAGCACCATGCGGTGGCGTTCAGCCCTCGCACGCCCAGGTGTTCCGGGCCTGCCAGCGCCACGGCCAGCAGTGCCAGCGCATGATACATGTGGTAGCGCGCGCCGGTTTCGAAAACAACCAGAAGGTCGGGTGTCAGCCGGCCCTCCAGGCCATGTGCGCCGAAGGCGCCCGCGATAACCGACAGGGCGCCAAGCACACCCGCAAGTGTTAGCCAAATCTTCATCGTCGACCGCTGCGCCTTATCCTGCAGAACCACCCGCTGAAGGCCCGATTTAAAAATTCGGTACAAAGAAAAATCCGCAGCCGCTCGCAGGCTGCCGCGGACATGACCGTATGGGGTACAAACGGAAAAACTAGCGGCGCTTGCTCAGGTCCAGTTGCTTGCCCACGGCGTTGTATACCGATTCCATCTCATTGCGCAGGCGCTCGCGTTCCATGTTCAACTGCGAGATTTCGCTGTCGATCTCCGAGATGCGGTCGTGCATCTGCGCCAGTGCCGCGACGGGATTGCCGCTCGTTACCGTGCCCGTGGGCGCGGCCTTCTTGCGGCCGGGGCGGCCGCGCTTGCGCTTGCCGCTCGAGGGCCCCAGGATCGACTTGAGCGTGGGAATCGCAACGCCAAGGGCTTCCGCAACGGATTTTTGCGTTGCGCCTTGTTTGAGCATGTTTTGCGCTTTGTCGCGCATCTCTGCTTTTTGCTGTGCCGTGTAACGTACGCCCTTTGGCATGTCTACCTTCCTCGTGTGTTGTTTCCGCTTGTGCAGAATATAGACAAAGTGTATCTGAATTGGTTTGAAGGATACAACAAGAAACTTTTTTGCTGCCAATGCTGCTAGTTACTACCGGCTCGCAGGCAAAAAGAAAACCGCACAGCAATCTGCTGTGCGGTGATAGCTTGGCTGGTGCGACAGTTAGTCGCCGCTGTATGGACTGATACTGGAACCGCAGGCGTCGACATGCGAGTTGCCTTCGAATACCTCTTTCGGTACCGACGGGCCTTCGGCCTCGCAAGTCTCATCGAACACCTGCTTCAGATTGTTCGCAATATCCAGCGCCGTCATCCGTTCGATGTGGCGCCGCTCCAGAACATGAATCGGCTTGCCGCCCTTGAAGAGCGCAATGCACGGGGAAGAGGGGGCGACCTCGGGCATGTAGCCGCGTGCCTGCGCCACCGCTTCCTGATCCATCCCGGCAAAGACCGTGCCCAGTTGGTCGGGGATCCGGGTGTTCTGCAGCGCCAGTCCGACGCCCGGACGCGCCCCGCCTGCGGCACAGCCGCACACACTGTTCACCACGCACAGCGCGGTACCTTCGTGCTTCATGAATTCGTCAACGGCTTCCGGCGTGGTCAACGGTTTCACGCCAATGTTGGCCAACTCTTCCCACATGGGTCGCACCTGTTCAGGATCGTACAGAGGGGGCATGGTTCACTCCTTTGGAATGCTTATCGCCTTGGTGAGACCAGACGCATTTGGTATGCTTACGGGTAACAATGCGCGAGACACTGCACGACGCCCCACTATTCCCGGCTGCCGAGCCGGGCCCCGGGCCCGGTAGCCCGGCCGCCCAGGGCACGATTGTATACGTGCATCCCCGCGAAGACGTGTGCCGCGCCTTTTCGAAG
>CAYMLC010000630.1:0-1666 GCA_964390765.1 uncultured Nitrospirales bacterium | reverse complement strand
TGGGGAAAGCGCAACGGTTCGCCGCTGGCGTTGGCCCGCGCGATGAGTGCCATAACATCGTCGAAGGGCGCCTCGGGCGGCAGCGACTCGGCCAGCGCGGCCGCCTCGAGATAGCGGGGCAGCGCGCTCTTCGGCGGCTGCAGCGCCGCTTCGCGGAAACGTTCACGCGCATCGGCATAGCGGCCATGGGCAAACAGCGCCGCCCCATAGCTCAGGATGAGCAGGCCATTGTCCGGGGCCTGCTCGTAGGCGCGCTGGTAGACCTCGAGCCGGACATCTTCTTCCTCGCGCACGGCCAGCGCTTCCAGGTACAGCGGTTCGGGCGCTTCATTCGCCGCCGCATCGTTGTTGACGACCGTGCGCAGCACGGGGCGCGCCGATTGCTCATCGAGCGTGATCGCCATGCGGAACTGACTCTCGAGCAATTCGAAGCGCATGTAGTTTTCCGCAAACCAGAGGAAGCCCGTGAGCAATACACAGGCCGTCACCAGGTAGCGAAAGGCGCGCCGGCTGCGCCGTGCTCCCACCGGGTCGCCTGCCGCCTCGTACTCTGGAAAGGGCGCGGTCTCGGTAGCGGGCGTCTCGGGCTCGGGGCCGGGCTGCGGTCCGGGCGCTGCCGGTTGCGGATTCGATGGGTGCTCGCTGTCGTGCTCAGCCATGGTCGCTTCCTGCGCGGTCGGCGGCGAGAAAGGCCGCAATCTGTTCGGCGGCGCCGTTGCGGTCCGTCTCGACCACCGGAATCTCCGGCAGCGACCGCAAGAACACGCGCCCGTATCGGCGCGAGACGATACGCCGGTCGAGCAACACGATTACACCGCGGTCGCTGCCGCGCCGGATGAGCCGCCCCACCCCCTGACGAAACTTGATGACGGCCAGCGGCACGGCAAACTGCATGAACGCGTTGCCGCCGCGCTCGGTGATCGCCTCGGCACGCGCCTCAAGAATGGGTTCGCTGGGCACGCGAAAGGGCAGCCGCGCCAGAATGACGCATTGCAATGCGGCGCCGGCCACATCGATGCCTTCCCAGAAGCTGTCCGTCGCCAGCAAGACGCTGCTGGGGTCGGCGCGGAAGCGGCTCAGCAATTGGCTGCGCGTGGCTTCGCCCTGCCGCATCAGGCGTACGCCCAAGTGCCGCGCCACGGGGGCCAGGGCCTTGGCCGCGTGCTCGAGCGCGCGAAACGAAGTGAACAGCACCAGCGCGTGGCCGCGGGTCCCCTCGAGAATTCGCGCGATACAGTCGACGCTTTCACCCGCAAACGCGCCGTCTTCCGGTTCGGGCACATCGTTCAACACGTAGATGCGCGCCTGGTCCGCATGGCGAAAGGGGGAGTCCAAGCGCTGGGTAGACAGGCGGTGCTCGGCCAGCGCATCGAGCCCCAGCCGCTGCGAGAGATAGGTGAACTGCTGGTTCACCGTCAGCGTCGCACTGGTCAGCAGCAAGGTGTCCAGGTTGGGGTAGACCCACTCGGCCAGCACGGGACCCACCTCCAGCGGACAGCGCACCAGCCGCACCTGCTCCGCGTCGTCGGCGTCTATCTCGATCCAGCGTACGGTGTTCTCGTGCAACGTGTCGCCGGTCACTTCGAGCAGGGCTTCCGCCAGGCGCTCGAGCCGTTTGGTGTAGGCCGCGAGTTGCGAAAGCTCGGTCGCCAGGGGCGGCTCCTCC
>CAYMLC010000629.1:0-1671 GCA_964390765.1 uncultured Nitrospirales bacterium | reverse complement strand
GAACGCAGCGGCCGCACGCGCATCCCGATCTACCGTGAGAACATCGACGAAGTGCTGGGCGTGGTGAATGCCTACGAGTTGCTGGCCGACGACCGGCCGGCCGACGCGAAGCTGGCGCAGTACATCAAGCCTGTGCTGCATGTGCCGGACAGCATGAAGCTGGACGACCTGATGCGCACGATGCGCGACCAGCGCCAGACCTTCGCGATCGTGACCGACGAGTACGGCGGCACGGACGGCCTGATCACGCTCGAGGATATTCTGGAAGAGATCTTCGGCGAGATTCACGACGAGTACGACCGCGAAGAGACGTCGGTGCGCAAGGTGGGGCCGCGCGCGTTTGTGGTGGATGCGCGCACCGAGCTGACGCATGCCAGTGAAGTGATGGGCGTAGCGCTCGAAGATGACGAGATGGAGACCGTGGGCGGCTGGGTGACCCGTTCGGTCGGACGAATTCCGCTGCGTGGCGAAGTGCTCGACATCGACCGCTTCGTGGTGACCGTGCTCGACGGCACCGCCGCGCACCTGAGCAGTCTGCGTGTCGAGGTGCGCCCGGTGGGCGAGGGCACCCCGGTGCCGCCCGCCGCCAGACGGCCATGAGTCCGCCGCCGGATTCCGAAGGCGGGCAGCAGCCCGACGCCCGCACGCGCGCCCGCGAAATCATTATGGGCAAGGTGCCCGCGCACAGCGGCCCCATAGGTTTTCTGCGCGCCTACCTGGTCGGGCTGCAGCGTTATTTCATCACGGGCCTGCTGGTGTGGGTGCCGCTCATCGTTACGGCGTGGATCTGCTGGTGGGTCACGGTCACGCTGGGCGGTGGCATCGAGAGCACGATCGAATGGTTCGTCGGCTACCTGAACGACCTGGGCACGCGCTTCGAACTGCTTGGCTTTCTGTCCGCTATCGAGTACCGGCGCGGTCTGGGGCTGGCGACGGCAGTGGTGCTGTTTCTGGCCACGGGCCTGTTTGCGCGCTACCTCGTGCTGCGGCGCATCATCGACCTCGGCGAGGCGATTGTCGACCGCATCCCGCTGGTCAGCCGGGTCTATCGCGCGGTGCAGCAGATTCGCGACGTGTTCGTGAACCGCGAGGGCACGGTCTTTCAGGGCGTGTGCGTGCTCGAGTATCCAAAGAAGGACAGCTGGGTGGTGGGCTTCATTACCTCGCGCGAGCCGGGCCCGGTACAAAGCGTGGCGGGGCTTTCGCTGGTGGCGGTTTTCGTGCCGACCACGCCGAACCCGACCTCGGGCTTCCTCCTGTACGTGCCGGATGAAGACTTGAAGGTGCTCGACATGTCGGTAGAGGATGCGATGAAACTCATCGTGTCGGGTGGCGCCTATCTGCCGCCAAATGCGCCGCGGCCCGAGGTGGCCGGCGCGACCGCGCACGACCCGGAACGCGGCGCCGCCTGACATCCGGCGCGGCCTGAACCTTACGGAGGGCGGCCCCATGTCCGATTCGTCCGCGCCCGATACCCGCCCCAAGCGCGCCTGGCCCCGCCGTGTGCGGCGTGCGCTGCTGGCGCTGGTGCTGCTGTTGGTGGGGCTGCCGGTGCTGCTGTTTGCCGCCTTGCAAACGCCGCCGGCCCAGGCCTGGCTCGCCCAGTTTCTAAGCGGCGCGGCCAGCGATGCCGCCCCCTACACCATTGACGTGCAGGGATTGAGCGGCTGG
>CAYMLC010000628.1:0-1679 GCA_964390765.1 uncultured Nitrospirales bacterium | reverse complement strand
GACACGCTTCGACCTGCCGCTTCACCTGTTGGGCCGGTGCGCAGCGGGGCCGGCAGGCGTCTCGGTGACCGGTGCGCCCGCGGGCGGCCCAGGGTTCGACCACTTTCGCGCGTAAGCCGCCACACGGAAACGCGTAAGCCGCCACACGCAAACTTGGCAACGCGCACCCCGCCCCGCTACGCTTGGGCCATATCCACCCTCCTGTTTCTTGCGGCTTGAGGAGTATCCATGCGGCTCACTTCCTTCGGTGCGGCCGAGGGCGTCACCGGCAGCAAACACCTGCTCGAACTTCGCGGCAAGCGCATCCTGCTCGATTGCGGCCTGTTCCAGGGGCACCGGCGCGAATCGGACCGGCGCAACCGGCGGCTGGGCTTCAACGCGGACGCACTGCACGCCGTGGTGCTCAGCCATGCGCATATCGACCACAGCGGGCTGCTGCCCATGCTGGCCAAGCTGGGCTATCGCGGGGCGGTTTTCTGCACGCCGGCCACGCGCGACCTCTGCTCGATCATGCTGCTCGACAGCGCCCATATTCAGGAGCGCGACGCCCAGTGGCTCTCGAAGAAAGAGCTGGAGTATGTGCCGCCGCTCTACGCCGCGGAAGACGTGCACGAGATTATGAAGCGCTTTATCTGCGTGCCGTACGAGTTGCCGTTTCAGTTGTTCCCCGATGTGCAACTGACCTTTCACGATGCGGGGCACGTGCTGGGTTCGGCCATGGTCGAATTGCGCTACGACGCGGGCGACCGCGACCAGACGTTCTTCTTCAGTGGGGACATCGGGCGGCGCAACATGGCGATTCTGCGCGACCCCTACAAGCCGACCAAGGCCGATACGGTGCTGATGGAGAGCACCTATGGCGACCGGGACCACGACCCGATCGAGCAGATGCAGGCGAAACTGGCCGACATCGTGAAACGCGTCTACAACCGGGGCGGCAAGATCATCGTGCCGAGCTTCGCACTCGAGCGCACTCAGGAAATCATTGTTGCGCTGAAACACCTGGAGGTGGCGAAGGCGATTCCCGACATCAGGGTATATGTCGACAGCCCGCTGGCGGTGAACGTGACGGAAGTCTTTCGCCTGCATACCGACGTGTTCGACGCACAGTTCCGCCGGCTGATGGAAGAGAACGGCGACCCCTTCGAGTTGAAGTCGATCACCTACATTCGCGCGCTGGAAGACTCGATGCAACTCAACCGGCTCGAAGGCCCGGCCATCATCATCTCGGCCTCGGGCATGTGCGAGTACGGTCGCGTGCTGCACCACCTGAAAAATCATTGCGGTGACGAGCGCAATCTGATCCTTATCGTAGGGTTTCAGGCGAAGAACACGCTGGGGCGCCGCATCGTTGAGCGGCAGCGCTATCTGCGCATTCTCGGGTTGAAGTACGAGCGTCTGGCTGAGGTGAAGGTGATGAACGAGTTCAGCGCACACGCCGGGAAGGCCGAGCTGTTGAATTTTGCCGAGCGCTTTCTCGATGCGCAGCCGCGCTTCCGGCTGGTGCACGGCGAGGGACCGGCACTCGAGAGTCTACGCAAGGGCATGGTGGACTTGGGGTTTGAAGACGTGCGCATCCAGCACGAGGGGCATCCGGAAGAACTGGACCCCAGTCACTAGAGCAATTTAACTTTGCATACATACGAATGAGTGCCGAAAATAATGCTGGCATTCTTGAA
>CAYMLC010000627.1:0-1682 GCA_964390765.1 uncultured Nitrospirales bacterium | reverse complement strand
GGCCCGCTGGCAGGGCCACCGCACGGCAGCCCGTGTACAACGCCGCGAGATCGTGCTCCGCCACATAGCCCGCCAGGTGCACCAGCCCGCCGATGCCGCGTGCCTCGGCGCGGGCGGCACAGGCCGCGTGCAGCGGGCCGCGCCCCACAAGGACCAGATGCGTGCCCGGCGCCGCTTCAATCACCTGCGGCCACGCATCGATCAGCCGCAGGTGCCCCTTACGCGCGATGAGCCGGCCCACGGCCAACACATAGGGCGCATCGTCGATACCCAGGCGCACGCGCCACGCCGCCACCCGCCGGGGGCAGGCCGCCGCGTGTGGGGATACCCCGGGGAAGGCGAGATGCACGCCCGCGCGCGGCACGCCGAAGGCCGCCAGTTGCGCCGCCGTGAACCGGCTGATGGCGACCGTGCCCTGTGCACCGCGATAGAGTGCGCGCAGCAGTTGGGCGGCAAGGGGCCGCTGCGCGTACTTCAGAAACTCGTAGGCATAGGCAAAGGCCACATAGCGCGTGCCGTAGCGCCACCGCGCCCAATAGCCCAGCACCCCGCCGTAGGCAATGTTCATCGCCAGCACACAATCGGCCTCGCGCGCGAGTGCACGGCCGCGCCACCAGAAGGGCAACAGTCGCAACGCGCCCCACTCATAGCCGCGCACACGTACCACCCGCACCGGCTCTTCGGCATCAAAGCCCGTGGTGTTGGCGTATTGCGGATTGGTGCGGCGCAGCTCCGGCGCCAGCACGGTCACCGCGTGTCCCCGGGCCGCCAGCGCCCGTGCCAGCTCGCGGCTGACGGTGGCGATACCGCCTTCAATCGGCGGATAGTCGACGGTAGCCAGCAGCACGCGCACGGGTTACCCGCTCACTTGCGCAGCAGGTAGGGCCCAATGGCGAGCGCGTCGATGCCAGTGCTGTAGAAGCAGCGCACCGCCTCGACCGGCCGGCACACGATCGGCTCGCCCATCACATTGAAGCTGGTGTTCAGCACCACCGGCACGCCGCGCCGCTGGCCGAAGGCGCGAATCAGGCGATGGTACAGCGGGTTGTCCTCGGCCGAGACGGTCTGCACCCGCGCGGTGCCGTCGGCGTGGGTAATGGCCGGCAGCGTGGCCCGGTGCTCGGGCCGCACGGGATAGACCACCAGCATGTAGGGCGCACGCCCGCAACCTTCGAAGTATTCGCCGGCGGCCTCTTCCAGCACGCTGGGTGCGAAGGGGCGGAACGGCTCGCGGTGCTTCACCAGCGCGTTCAGCCGGTCCTTCATCTCGGCGCGGGTCGGGTCGGCCAGGATGCTGCGTGCCCCCAGGGCGCGCGGGCCAAACTCCATCGCGCCTTGAAACCACGCCACGATATCGCCCTCGGCCAGGCGCTCGGCCACCGCCTCAGCCAGGTCATCAGGCTCGGTATAGGCCAGCTTCGCCTCATCCAGAAACGCGCGAATGTCGGCGTCCGAATAGCGGGGACCCAGGTACGCATGGCGCATGCCGGTCTGGCGCGGCGACTTGCTGTGCGCGTAGTAGCACTGCAACGCCCCGCCGATCGCGATGCCGTCGTCCCCTGCGGCCGGCTGCACCCACACCTCCTCGAACGGCGTCTCGCGCAGCAGGCGCCCATTCATCGCACAGTTCAGCGCCACCCCGCCCGCCAGGCACAGCCGCTTCAGGCCCGTGGTCTTGTACA
>CAYMLC010000626.1:0-1709 GCA_964390765.1 uncultured Nitrospirales bacterium | reverse complement strand
TTGGCAGCCTGCGCAGCGGCATCTTCAACATCGCCGACCTCGCGATCGTGGGTGGGCTCTTGCTCGTCATCTATGCCGAAGTGCGCCATGGCCGCGAGGCCGCACGGCGTGCGCGCGAAGCTGAACAGGCCGGGGACGGTTCGTGAGCCAGGGTTTTGCGCAGGTACTTGTGACGGGCGGCGGGGGCTTTATCGGCGGCGCCCTCGTGCGCCGGCTGCTGGACCAGGGCGTAGCCGTGCGCAGCCTCTCGCGCCAGCCCTACCCGGAACTCGAGGCGCTCGGCGTTACACAACTGCAGGCCAGCATCGAAGATGCCCCCGCCGTGACCCGGGCATGCGAGGGCTGCGACGTCGTGTTCCACGTGGCCGGCATGAACGCGGCGTGGGGGCGACGGGCCGCCTTCTATCGGACCAACGTGACCGGCACCGAAGTCGTCGTGCAGGCGTGCCGCGCCGCCGGCGTACCGCGCCTCGTCTTCACCTCTTCGCCCATGGCTGTGTTCGACGGCACCCACCAGGCCGGCATTGATGAGCGCCATCCCTATCCTCCGCAGTGGCCCTCGCTGTACGCCGAGACGAAGGCCAAAGCCGAGCAGCTGGTCATGGCCGCTAACGGCAAGGGCCTGACCACCGTGTCGCTGCGGCCGCGCCTGGTATGGGGGCCCGGCGACAACAGCCTGATTCCGCGCATCGTGCACAAGGCGCGCGCCGGACAGTTGCAGTTGATTGGCAGGAAGTCCCCAGCGGTCGATTGGACCTGCATCGATAATGCGGTCGACGCGCACCTGCTGGCCGCAGAACAGGCGCTACCCGATTCGCCTGCCGCCGGTCAGACCTACTTCATCAGCAATGGAGCGCCCTTGCCGATCGACGCGCTCATCAATCATATCCTCGGCGCATACGGCCTCGGCCCCGTCACGCGGCGTGTGCCGGCGGGCGTGGCCTACACCCTCGGCGCGGCCATGGAGGGGGCCTGGACGCTGCTGCGCCGCGAAGACGAACCGCCGCTCACGCGCTTTGTCGTTCTCAATCTTACCCGCACCAATTGGTTCGACATCGGCGCGGCCCGGCGCGACCTGGGCTATGAACCGCGCGTATCGCTGGAGGAAGGCCTCGAGCAACTGCGTGCCGCCGGAGCACCCGCCTGATGCGCGCGACCAAGGTTCGCTTGACCCTGGTGTTGCTGCTGGCCCTGGCCGGGTGCGGGGCGCCCAAGCTCGATGCCGTCGCCCGCGCCAATTATCCCAACAAGACCTTCGCCGAGCTTGAAGCCGGTGTTACGCACTACGAATTGAGCGGCCCCGAAGACGCGCCCATCGTGGTGTTGGTGCACGGGCTCACCTCGCCCATGTACGTGTGGGACCCGCAGGTCGAACCATTGCACCAGGCCGGATACCGCGTTCTGCGCTATGACAACTACGGCCGAGGCCTCTCGGACCGGCCCAACGTGCGCTACGACGCCGACCTCTACATCGGCCAGTTGCGTGGCCTGCTCGATGCCGTCGCGCCCGGCCAGCCCGTGGTGCCCATCGGTCTGTCGATGGGCGGGGCGATTGTCGTGAACTTCGTCGACCGCTACCCCGAACGCGTCGCGGGCTATGGCCTCATCGCGCCGGCCGGCCTGCCCTTCGAGCAACCTGCCATCGCGCAGGTACTGCGCTGGCCATGCGTCGTCGATGTGCTCGCTTCGCTGCCCATCGCCGATACACT
>CAYMLC010000625.1:0-1722 GCA_964390765.1 uncultured Nitrospirales bacterium | reverse complement strand
GACAGCACATCATCCGTCGGGCCGGTGGCCTGGCGTTGGCGGATCATGCCGTAGACAATCTGGTTGAGACGGCGCCGCGCGCGCAGGAAGCGGAAGTTGCTCGGCAATGGCAAGACGGACTTTGCGAGGCCGTCTATGGGACTGATGATGCGCGGCACCATGGCGAAGATATCGCCCAGACACTGGTGCACGCCTTCCGCCTCGCCCGCGACGTCTGCGCCGAACATCGTCTCGCCGATGATGCCCAGCGTCAAGCGGTTCATCTCGATGGCCATGTCGACTTCGCGGTCGGCCTGCCAGGCATCGCGCCGTTCGCCCGCCTGCCGCGCCATCACATCGGCATACTGTGCGATACGCCGCTTGTGAAAGGCGGGCGAGATAAGCCGGCGCTGGCGCGCGTGGTATTCGCCTTCGCTGGTCAGCAGACCGCGGCCGAGCAAGAGTTCGCTGGCCTTGATCACGATGCTCTTGTGTACGTTCTTGTGTTCGCGCACGAGCAACCGCTGCACGTAGTCGGGATGGTTGACCACGTGTACCTTCAGGAAACCGATGCGGAAGACGAACACGTCTCCGTACTCCGCGTGCAGGCGCTTGATGAGCGCGAGCTTGTCGTCGAGGTAGCGGCGCGGCGTGACATAGGGGCGGCCGCCATCGGGCCCGGGTACGCGCTGGGGCGTGGTAGCGGCCATCTCGTTCACCTCGCGTGGTCGTAGTGTTTAAAGTCGAAGCGCTGCCACACGATGGCCGCGATGAGCAGCACGAAACCGGAGGCCAGCAGCCACCAGGGCTGCAAGACCAGTTCGCCCTGCTCGACGTGCCAGTCGGTCAAGCCCTCGATATCGACTGGCGCCAGCCGTGCAAAGTAGAGCGCGAGGCCATTGTTGATCATGTGGCCCCAGATGCACAGCCAGATCACGCCCGTGCGCCAGCGCCACCAGCCGAATAGCAGCCCCATACCGATGGTGGCGGGTAACTGCCACAGGTTCATGTGCAGCAGGCTGAACATGAGCGTGCTGACAACGATGGCCACCCAGGCGCGATGGCGCGCCAGGAAACCATGCAGGAAGAGCCCGCGAAAGATAAGTTCTTCGCCGATGCCGGCGACGATGACCAGCGCCAGGAACTGCGCCGCGAGGCTGTGCCCGGGGCCGCTGACGCCTTCGATAAAGCTGATGAACTCTTCGCTGGGGGGCACCAGCCACAGCATGATGTTGGTGAGGTCGCTCATTACGATTTGCAGGCCGACCACGGCCACCAGCGCGGGCACAAAGCTGACGAGGCGGGCGCGGCCAAAGGCCATGGCCTGCACAATCTGGCGGCGCGCGAAGGGGAGGGCCGCCAGCAGCACGGCCAGCATGCTGCCGCCGTTCATTACCGCCAGGGCGAGGGGATGCGCCAGCACCTCGATGCCTACGGCTTCGCCGTTGATTGCGTCGTAGGCGAGCAGCACGAAGGCCATTATGAACTGCGCCAGCACCGCCACCGCCATCAGCAGCATGGCCAGCGGTATGCTCGGCGCAGGTTGCTGGAACCAGCCCACCACCACCAGCGCAGCGCGCATCAGCGGATCGTTCTCCGCGGGCGGTTCCTTGTCCTCGGGCGGGCCGGGTGGCGGGGGCGCGTCGCTCACAGCGTCTCCCCCAGTTGCAGGAAGGTACGGTGCAAGCCGATCGCGGTCTTGGCATCGTCGAAGGCATAGGCCCGCAGTCGCTCACGCACGTC
>CAYMLC010000624.1:0-1733 GCA_964390765.1 uncultured Nitrospirales bacterium | reverse complement strand
AGCGCCACCAAGTCGGGGTCTTCATGAATGTACACGCCGTGCTCGCGCGCGAGCGCGATAATGCGCTCGGCCAGATACCCCTTGCCCGCCGCGACCACCTTGGGCGCCTGGTCTTCTTCCTGCTTGTAGCGCAGGGCCACGGCCCGGCGGCGCGCCTGCTCTTCGGGCGTGCTCATGTTTCGCGTGTACTCATGTGTGTGTGTCCAGACCGGCGGGGGGCTGCAGCAACGCAGCCAGGGCGTCCACGCGATTACCGTCCCACGCCTCTACACGCACGGCCGCCTGGTAACCCGCACTGGCCAACGCCGCGCGCAGCGTTTCGCCGTCCTCCGCCAGGGCCGCCTGTGCTTGGGGCAGGGCGCGCACCGCACACTGGCACGCGCTGCCGCGGCAAGACAGCGCCACCCACACGGGCCCCAGGTTTGTGAGGTCCAGGTCGAGCACGACTCGGGTCATCCCTTCACCCGACGCCGCGGCCCCCTCGTTTAGAAAGTGCACCTGACCATGGCGAAAGCCGTCGAGCAGGCGCACGGGTAGATCGAGAAAGGCGTAGGGCCGCTCGAGCCCATGCAGTTGCTGCGCTTCGCTCGCCGTCAGCCGCTGCGTCAGGCGGCCGGCCGCGCGCTCGAAGGTCTCGGTCTCGCCTTGTTGCGCCAGCCACGTGCGCAGCGCTTCGTCCTGCGTCAGGTGCATCAGCAGCGTGCGCAGGTCGCCCGGTGTCTCGCCGCTCAGCTTCGCCAGCGCCGCCGTCGGCGTGCGCGCCTGCTGCATCCGCTCGAGCCAGCGCCGCCACGTCTGCACGCCCGCGCCCGCTTCCGGCCACTGCCACGCCGCCAGCGCCGCGGCCGTACCGCCGCGCAACATCCCCGCCTGCTCGGCCGCCTGCGCCAGGCGCACCAGCGCCGCCAGGTCGCCGCCGCTACTACCCGGTTGCGCCAGCAAGGTCAGCACCGTGCGCACGAGTGCGGCATCGGCCGGCAATTGCGGCGGCAGCAGCGCAACCGCCTGGTCGGCACGCAGACCACCCGCCAGCTGACCCAATTGTTGCACCAGCGCACCCAGTGCGTTGCCCGGCGTGGGTGCCCCGGCCGCGGTGGACTGGGGAGGCGCGTGCGCCATGCGAATCTGCGCGGCCTCGCCACCACGCGGTATGCTCACCGCCACGCGCGTGCCCGGTGGCAGGGTCGCACCTTCCGGCAAGGGCAGGCGCTGGCCGGCGACCCGCACAAAGGTCTGGCCATTGGCATCCGCCGCCACGCGCGCGCTGTACGTTGCTCCCGGCCGCAAGGCATCGCCCGTACCCGCCGGCAGGCGCACGTTGAACAGCGCGGGGGAGAGGGGTTCCATCAGCGGCCAGGGTGAAGGGGCGGCCCGCTCACGCGTTACCCGGGCGCTTGGCCAGGCTCAGCATCAGCCGCACTTCGCCCTTCCCGATGCCCAGCTCCTTGGCGATGTCGGCCACCGGCATGCCCGCTTCGTGGTATTCCAGCACGCGTTGCTGGAGCGGGGGCACACTCGATGCACCGTTGGCGCTGCCGGGCGCCGAGGGGGCCTCGCCTTCGCGGCCCTCACCCGCCTCCAGGTTCAGCAGGGCGCGGAATGCCTGGCGCGCGGCTTCCGCCTCTTCCGGTGTTGCCTGTGGCAGGCCGGTCGCAGCGGTGTCCGCCGGGGCCTGGGGCGCGGGGGTATCGGATTGGGCGGCGGCTTGCGCCGGCGAATCCGGGGCGGCCGCC
>CAYMLC010000623.1:0-1740 GCA_964390765.1 uncultured Nitrospirales bacterium | reverse complement strand
GGCTGGGCCTCACGGCCTCCTGTGCCGCCTGCCACGACCACAAGTACGACCCGCTGTCGCAGAAGGAGTACTACGAACTCTACGCCTTCTTTAACACCATTGCGGAAACGGGTATCGACGGACGCGACGGCAATGCCGCACCTGAGGCGCCCGCGCCCCTGCCCCAACAGGAGGCCCAACGCGCCGCGCTCGCCGAAGAAGAGGCGCGGATTCTGGCGGCCATCCAGGCGCCCGACCCGGACGTGGATGCGCGCCAGGCGGAATGGGAAGCCCGGGTGCGCGGGAAGCTCGAAGACCGCTGGACCCCGCTGGTGGCGAAGGACGTGCGCAGCCTGAATGGCACGACACTCGATGTCCTGGAAGACGGCAGCGTGCTGGCGCGCGAAGCGGCGGACACAGACAAGATTACCCTGCTGCTCGACACCGACCTGCACGACATCACGGCGATACGCATCGAAGCCTTGCCGCACGAGACGCTGAGCGAGGCGCGCGGCAGCGGCCTGGGCGTGAACGGGCTCGGCGAAAACGGCAACTTCGTGCTGTCGGGCTTTGAAGTCTCGGCCACGCCACTCGAGCGGGGCAATGAACCGCGCACGTTCGCCTTCCGGGGCGCGGCTTCGAACTACGACCAGCCGGACTTCCCGGTCGCGCATGCGCTCGACGGCGACGTCAAGACCGGCTGGGGCGTAATGAACATGACCGGCAGCCAACATCCCTGGGCCGTATTCAATGCCACCGAGCCTATGGGGCGTCGTGGCGGTTCCGAACTGTCGGTCACGCTGATGTTCGAATCGGGCCACGCGCGCCACATCATGGGCCGCGTTCGCGTAAGCGTGACCGATGACCCGGCCTACGAGGGCGCCGCCTTCGGCACGTGGTATGCCGCCGGCCCCTATCAGGCCGAAGAGGGGGCCACCGCCTTCGCCACGGACTACGGCATGGAAAGCGGCGTGGACCTGTCAGCCGCCTACGATGACGGCCGCCTGAAGTGGACCCAGCTGCCGCGCGGCATTCCGGAAAACGAAGCGTGGACCCTGGCGGGCGGCGATGGAACGGCCACCTATCTCTACCGGGAAATCGATGCGCCGACGGCGCGCACCGTTGAACTGGCGCTGGGCAGCGACGACGCGATCAAGGTCTGGCTCAATGGCGAGGTGGTATTGGCGCGTGACGTGAAGCGCGGCCTGACCGCCGGCGAAGACCGTGTGGTGCTCGACCTGCGCGCGGGCACAAACGACCTGCTGCTCAAGGTCGTAAATTATGCGGCGGCCTTCGCCTTCATCTATGCGCTGGAGAACGAGAATCTGGGCGACGTGCCGCCGGCCCTGGCCGACACCCTGCTGCTGGCCGGGACCATTCGGGATGAGGCACAGCGCGCGGCGTTGCGCACCTACTACCGCGAGCGCTATTGGGAGGGCTATCGCGCCCTCGATACCGAGCGGGAATCGGTGCGCACGCAAATCGCCGCGCTGGATGAGCAGATCATCGATACGATGGTGATGCAGGAGCAGGCCGAACCGCGCGACACCTTCGTGCTGCTGCGCGGCGCCTACGACCAGCCGGGCGAGCAGGTAGCGCCCGACGTGCCCGAGGTGCTGCCGCCGCTGCCAGAGGGTGCACCGAACAACCGCCTCGGACTCGCAGAATGGCTGACCGATCCGCGCCACCCCCTGATGGCGCGCGTGACCGTGAATCGTATCTGGCAGCGCTACTTCGGCACGGGCCTGGTCAAGACCATCA
>CAYMLC010000622.1:0-1744 GCA_964390765.1 uncultured Nitrospirales bacterium | reverse complement strand
GGATTTCCTGCGCCAGAAAATTCAGTTCGCGGCCCACGGGCGCCGCGTGCTGGAGGTGGGCTTCGAAGTGCTCGAAGTGGGCGCGCAAACGCACCAGCTCTTCGCTCACGTCGCTCTTGTCGGCCAGCAGCGCCACCTCGACCGCCAGGCGGTCTTCCGCCACATTGGCGTCCACGTTCAACTCGGCGACGCGTTCGCGCAGGCGCGCTTCGTATTGCTGCTGGATGGTGGCGCGTTCGGCGTCGATGTGCTCCGCCGCGGCGCGCATGGCGGCCAGGCGTTCGCGCAGGTCGGCTTCGAGCGCGGCCCCCTCTTGCGTGCGCATGCGAAGCACCTGTTCGGCGGCATCGGCCACCAGCGGGTCGAGCACGGCGCGCACGTCCTCCAGTTCTTCCTCGCTCTCTTCAAAGTAGAACACGCCCTCGAGCTTGGCGTAGGTGTCGAGACTGAGCGCCTGCGTACTGTTGATGGATTGCGCCAGTTCGCGCGACAGTTCGTAGTAGCGGTGGGCCACCGCCTTGTCGAGGTGCAACTGCGTGCGGTCGGCTGCGCCGCGGCGCCGGTTGACGAATACGTTCACCTTGCCCCGCTCGAGGCGCTGCTTCAGGTGTTCGCGCAGCGCAATCTCGAGGGCGGACCACGGCCCCGGCAACCGCAGCGAGCAATCGAAAAAGCGGTGGTTCACGCTCGTGATTTCCACGCTCACGGCATCGCCGGCCAGGTCGCCAGCCGCCTTGCCAAAGCCGGTCATACTGCGGATCATAGGTGCTGCCTTCTCGCGTTGCCGATGGCCGGAGTGTAGCCGAGCCGCCGCTGCTACTCCCACTCAATCGTACCGGGGGGCTTGCTGGTCACGTCGTAGAGCACGCGGTTGATGTGCTGCACTTCGTTGCAGATGCGGTTGGCCACACGGGCGAGCAGGTCGGGCGGGAAGCGGAACCAGTCGGCGGTCATGGCGTCTTCGGAGGTGACGGCGCGCAGGCTGCACACTTCTTCGTAGGTGCGCTCGTCGCCCTGCACGCCCACACTGCGCACGGGCAAGAGGCAGACGAGTGCCTGCCAGATGGCGTCGTAGAGGCCGGCGGCGCGGATTTCTTCGATGAAGATGGCGTCGGCGGCACGCAGCGTGTCGAGCCGCTCGCGGGTGATGGCGCCGATACAGCGCACGCCGAGGCCGGGACCGGGGAAGGGGTGCCGCCCCACCACTTCTTCGGGCAGGCCGAGCTCGCGGCCGAGCGTGCGCACTTCGTCCTTGAAGAGTTCGCGTAGGGGCTCGAGCAGTTCGAGCTGCATCTTCTCGGGCAGGCCGCCCACGTTGTGGTGGCTCTTGATGGTGACCGACGGACCGCCGGTGGCCGACACACTCTCGATTACGTCGGGGTAGAGCGTGCCCTGCGCGAGGAAGTCCATGTGGCCGAGGCGCGTAGCCTCTCGCTCGAAGACCTCGACGAAGAGGTTGCCGATGATCTTGCGCTTGCGCTCGGGGTCGTCGACACCTGCGAGCGCCTCGAGGAATTGGTCTTCGGCGTCTACGTAGTCGAGGTTGATCTTGAAGTTGTCGCGGAAGACCTGCTGCACGAGGTCGGCTTCGCCGTGGCGCAGCAGCCCGTTGTTCACGAACACGCAGGTGAGCTGGTCGCCGATGGCGCGGTGGATGAGTACGGCGGCCACGCTGGAATCGACACCGCCGCTCAGCGCGCACAGCACCTTGCGGTCGCCCACGCGTTCGCGGATGCGCGCGGTC
>CAYMLC010000621.1:0-1756 GCA_964390765.1 uncultured Nitrospirales bacterium | reverse complement strand
CCCCGGGTGTATGAAGCAGAACTTTGAACCCTTGGACGGGTCCACGGCAAAGATAATCCAATTCTTGGTCATAGAGGGACAGCAACACAAATAACCCGGCACGATGACCAGCAGCGGAATGAAAACCTTGAGGAAGCCGGCGAACAGCATGCCACCCTTGGCGTCCCATTCCGAGCGTGCGCCCAGCGAGCGCTGCACCACGGCCTGGTTGCCTGCCATGTAGGCGGTGGCCATCACAATGCCGAGGCCGAAGACCACGCCGGTCCAGGGATAGGGCGTGTGCGTATCGTGCGGCAGCAGCAAGGTGAAGAAGCGGCGGAAATCGCGCAGTTCGACCGTGGCCACATCGTCGAGCTCTTCCAAGTCGACCTCGGCCCGCAGCAGGTCGCGGTAGACCACGAGTTCTTCGGTGGTTGCCTCGGCGGGCGCATCGAGCGAAACGGCATACGCCACCTGGTCCGGCGCGGTGGTGCCGGCCGTCGTGATACCGGTGTACCCGACCTCGGCCGAGGCGAGCAGCCCCTCGAGCATCGAGAGGGTCTCGTCGGAGCTGGGCCGGCCTTCGCTTGCCACAGCCGGATCACCGCCTTCGTCGACCGAGAAATTGACGATGAGGATCGGTTCGCGCTCGAGCGTGTTCTCGCGCAACTCGCCGAAGCCGCCCACCGCGTAGAGGCTGAGCGCCAGCAGGGCGCCGCCGCCGATGAACATGACAATCATTTGCACGGCATCGGTCATGACCACGGCGGAGAGGCCGCCGCTGAAGGTGTAGATGCCGGTGAGGATGACGATGAGCCAGATACTGAAATAGACGTCCCAGCCGAGGATGGTCTCGATCATGACGGCGGTCAGCCACAGCATGACGGCCAGCATGATGACGAGGAAGACGCCCCAGATGCCGCCGTGGATCAACTGCACCGCGGCGTTGTAGCGGCGGCCAAGAAACTCGGGAATCGTGAACACGCCCGCGCGCCAGTAGTAGGGCACGAACAGGAAGGCCGCAAAGGCCAGCGCCGGCATCGAGCCGATCCAGTCGAAGTTGGCGGCGCTGACGCCGTAGGTGTAGCCCGCGCCCGCGGTGGCGATGAAGTCGGTCGCGCCGATGTCGCTGACCACGACCGACATGCCGATGGCCCAGAAGGGCAGCGCACGGCCGGCCACGAAGAAATCGGCTGCGCCCTTCACGTAGCGCCCGAAGAACGAGCCCAGTGCAAAGATGCCAACCATGTACAGGATGACGATGAGATAGTCGATCCCGGTGAGCGTTGAGACTTGTGCGACGTGCTCCATCGTTCCCCTTCGTCGGTGCTGTGGCGGCGGAGTATGCCAAGTCCGCACACCGAAGCTCAATCCCTATACAGCGCGCCTACACGGCGGTATGGTACGCCGACAACAGCGCCAACTGACCCCGGTGATAGGCGTCGTGCGCCAGCATATGCTGAAGTACCTCTTCGATGGTCTGCCAGCGGCTCTGCAGGCGCTCGGGCATCTTGCCGCGAAACCCTTGGCCCAGGGCGCTGTCGTCGAGCGCGGCCACGGCGTCGTGGCCCGCCTGCATCATCTCGTCGTACATCGCCAGCACTTCGTCCCACGGGGGATAGTCTTCGGCACGCGCCGAAATCGGTTTGCCGCCTGCCGCCGATGGCGCAAAGGTGCGCATCACCTGGAGCGGCAAACGCGATTCCTCACCCAGAGTCCACTGCAGCACCACATTGTTCACCACGACCGCGTTGTGCCCCACCAGCCAGAGGGGCGT
>CAYMLC010000620.1:0-1763 GCA_964390765.1 uncultured Nitrospirales bacterium | reverse complement strand
AGCGTACGCGTGCCGGTGCTGCGCAAAGAGTTCATTATCGACGAATACCAGGTTTACGAATCGCGCGCGGCACAGGCCGACGCCATCCTGCTGATTGCGCGCATTCTCTCGGCCCAGCAGATCGACGAATACATCGAGCTGGCGCGCCTGCTCGGGATGAGTGCGCTGGTCGAGGTACACACCGCCGAAGAAATCGAGCGTGTGCTGCAGACGCGTGCGCATATCATTGGTATCAATAATCGCGACCTCGACACGCTCGAGGTGAATCTGGAACGCACGTTCGAACTGAAGCGCCGGGTGCCGGGCGGCCACATCCTCGTCAGCGAGAGTGGCATCTACACCCGCGACCAGGTCCGCATGCTGGATGAGGGCGGTGTGGACGCCATCCTCGTGGGCGAGGCGCTGGTACGCAGCGGCGATATCCGCGCGAAGCTCGGAGAATTGCTGCAGCGTGACGAAAGTTAAGATTTGCGGCCTCACCACCTGGGAAGACGCCCTGGCTTCCTGTGAGGCCGGCGCCGACGCTATCGGCTTCAACTTCGCCGAAGAGGCGCGCCCGCGCAACCGCTACATCGACCCGGAAGAGGCCCGCCGCATTCTGCGCGACTTGCCCCCCTTTGTGACCAGCGTGGCGGTATGCGTGAACGAAGATAAATCGCGTATCGCGGATTACCTCGAGTTCATCGATTGTGTTCAGTTGCACGGCGAAGAGTCCGTTGCCTATGCCGCACCGCTCGGGCACCGCGCCATCAAGGCGTTTCGCACCGGGCCAGACTTCCGTGTCGAGCAGTTGATGGCCTACGACAACCGGGCCTGGCTGGTCGATGCGTGGCATCCCGGTGCGCGTGGCGGCACGGGCCAGCATGCCGACTGGGCCGCCGCCCGCGATGCGGTGTCCACCGGCAAACCGGTTATACTGGCCGGTGGCTTGACCCCAGAGAACGTGGCCGCGGCCATACAGGCTGTGCGCCCCTATGCCGTAGACACGGCCAGCGGCGTCGAATCGGCGCCGGGAAAGAAAGACCATGAGCGTATCCGCCGCTTCATCGAC
Source organism: uncultured Nitrospirales bacterium (assembly GCA_964390765.1). Lineage (GTDB taxonomy): Bacteria > Hydrogenedentota > Hydrogenedentia > Hydrogenedentales > JAGMZX01 > CAYMLC01. Next base: position 712 of record CAYMLC010000620.1, on the reverse strand, counting down.
CACGCGCGAGAAGCATCACTATCCTGACGAGCGCGGCCGCTACGGCGCATTCGGTGGCCGCTTTGTACCCGAGACGCTGTTCTATGCGCTCGACCAGCTCGAGGAAGCCTACACCACGGCGCGCGACGACGATGCTTTCCAGCGCCACCTGCGCTACCTGCAGAACACCTATGTCGGTCGCCCGACGCCGCTGTATTTCGCCGAGCGCCTGACCAAGCTGTGGGGGGGCGCCAAGGTATACCTCAAGCGCGAGGACCTCGCCCATACCGGCGCGCACAAGATCAACAATGCGCTCGGCCAGTGTCTGCTTACGCAGCGCATGGGCAAGCGGCGCGTCATCGCCGAGACCGGTGCGGGCCAGCACGGGGTGGCCACCGCGACGGCTTGCGCGCTGCTGGGGCTCGAAGGCCACGTGTACATGGGCGAAGAAGACATGAAGCGCCAGGAACTGAATGTCTTTCGCATGCGCCTCATGGGCTGCGAGGTCATCCCGGTCACCAGTGGCAGCCGCACGCTCAAGGACGCCATCAACGAATCAATGCGTGACTGGGTGACCAATGTAGAAGACACGCACTACGTGCTGGGCACGGTGCATGGTCCGCACCCGTTCCCCATGATCTGCCGTGATTTCCAGAGCATCATCGGCGCCGAGACACGCTGCCAGTTGGCCGAGCGTGAGGAGGGCCTGCCCGATATGATGATTGCCTGTGTC
>CAYMLC010000619.1:0-1770 GCA_964390765.1 uncultured Nitrospirales bacterium | reverse complement strand
TTTGTGCTGCTGACCCTGGCGTTGTGCGTATTCGCGTTCGGCTGGGCCGCGCGCTACAGCAGCCCGGGCAGCCTGCTGATGGGAGCGCTCGTATGGGCCTTCATTGCGCTCTATGCATTGTCCTGGTACCTGCCGCTGGGCAGCCACCTGCTGGCATGGCCGCTCATCGGCGTACTCAGCGCCACGCTGGTGCTGCTATGCCTGCCCCGCCGCACGCCCTGCCCGGTGCGCCATACCATCATCCACCTCGGCAGCGCGGCGGCACTCGTCCTTATCGCGCCTACCATCGCCAGCTTCTTCGCCACTGTGACCGTGGCCGCCGGACCCGTCATCATGATGGGCGCGGTGCTGATGCTGGGGCTGCTCTTCCCGCAATTGTGCTACATCGCGCGGCCGTTTCCGCGTGCGCTGCCACTGGCGCTCTTGCTGTGCAGCCTGCCGTTGTTCGGCGTGGCCATCTACTACAACGCCTTTGACCCCGACCGCCCGCAGATGACGCACTTGTGCTACGGCGCCGCGCCAAACGACGGCCGCGCCACCTGGATGACCCGCGGCGATGCCGGCGATGTGTGGAGCGCGCAGTTCTTCGATGGGGCGCAGACGGGCAGCTTCGCGGAATTCGACCCCGGCAACGCACGCGCCTACACCTTGGCGCCAGCGCCGGTGGTGACCGGCCAGCCGCCGCGGGTCGAAGTGGTGAGCGACCTGCGGGAGGCCGGGGGCCGCCAGCTGCAGCTGCACGTTACACCGGCCTACGAGGCGGCAGGCTTCCGGCTGTTCACGCCGCGTAGCCTGGAGGTGCACGCGGCGACGGTAAACGGACAAGCCGCGGGTGGTCCGAGCGCGTTTGCCTCGTGGCTGGTCGAGTACGTGGGGCGTGCGGACGACGGCGTGCGGGTGAGCCTGACCGTGGCGCCGGGCACGGAAGTCGAGCTGCACATGGTGGAACTGTACTACGACCTCTTGGGCCTGCGCGCCGGCGACTACAAACCGCGCCCGGATTGGATCGTGCCCGAACCCAATACGATGCCCGAGTGGGACTTCACCGTGGCGGGCTGGCAACGCGGCGACCTGCTGCGCTTCGACGCCGGGCTGCGGTCGGGCCGCAGCTTCCTGCGGTACCGCTATACTTTTCCTGTGGCCGCTTCAGCCTCGCGCTAGCCGCGCACTACTGCAGCACGCGGGCGCGGTCGTCGCCGCGGATAACAACACGCACGCGGTCGCCTTGCTCGATGTACTCGTCGGTGTCTTGCACGACGACAATCGTCTCGCCGCTTTCGAGTTCGACGGTGAGCTCGTAGGCCACATCGTCGCGCAATTCTTTTTCGGCCTGGCTGCCCACGACCGCCCCCGCCAGCGCACCCGCCACGCGGGCAATCTCCTGGCCGGCGCCGGCGCCGATTTCGTTGCCGAGCAGGTAGCCCAGATAGCCGCCCGCCGCGATGCCGATGGGCGAACGCTCGCCCTCGATCTCGACCAGGCGCACCATCACGACCTCGCCATACTCCACACGCTGCGGCTGGTTCAGGTCACTGCGGTCGTAGGTGGGGCCGGGCGGTGCGGTGGCGCAACCGTCCAGCAGGCAGAGCGAGGTGATGAGTAGTATGCTCTTATTCATGGGCCATCCTTGTTCGGAACGTATCACGCGCAACTTAACAAATCTGTCGGCCAGGGCAGGGTAGCTGGACGCTGCGTGCCTGGGTGCTGCAGCCAGTGCCGCGCCCTTGAGCATACACGGAGTATCCCTAATCGGTTCGCCCTCATGACCCG
>CAYMLC010000618.1:0-1773 GCA_964390765.1 uncultured Nitrospirales bacterium | reverse complement strand
GGCCGGGTCAAGGCGGGCAACAGCGCGTGCGTGGCGGGCGTATCGGCGCCATAGTTCAAGACGGCGACGCGCCCGACCCCGTGCGTGCCGAACTGCGCGGGGGGCAGGCCGTCGGCCCATTCGGCGGTGGCGGCTTCGCCGATGCCGGACAGCGGCCAGGGTGCGCCCGCCAGCGGCGTCAGTTGCGCGACCATGCGCTCGAAGACCGGCGCCCCCGCCAGATGGTGATTGACCAGTACGAGGCCGGCGCCATCGGCAACGCGCGCGGCCACCTCTTCCTGCAGCGCCCCGGGCAACATGCCGAGAAAGCAGTTGGCCAGGATGAGAACCTCGGGCCGGTCGTCCAGTACCGTGCGCAGGCGGTCGAGGGTGGCCGCGTAGCCGGCGCCCGGCAGGTGCGTCTCGGGCAGGCTGGCGTCGTAGCCCACGTGGGCGCGGTCCCACAGCGGTACCACGGCGATGCGCGCATCCAGCCGCCGTTGCAGGGCCACCGCATCGCGCAGGGTATAGCGCGGCGCCACCAGTGCCGCATTGATGGTGCCACCCGCCAGGGGCAGCCCCCAGGCGACGGCGCGCGGGCCGGTGGTGTCTACAATGCGGTGGTGGTCCTCGTCCGCGCCCTGGGCATGGGCGCCGCCGTGGGCAAGCAGGACCAGCGCGGCGAGCGCCGCGAAGAAAAAGCGCGTGTGTTTTGAATAGGGCGCACGCGGCTGCGTCGGTATTGGCATGGGCAGAGGTACAAACCGGATGGAGTACGAAACGCTATGCAGCACCTTAACAGAATTTCGGTAGCACGCGCCGCGACGGATCTCGAAAAGCAGGACCCGGCAGGCTTCCTGTTCTTCCAACTGTGGGCCACGGTCTTCACCACGATCCTGGGCACGGCCTTCAAGGACAGCTAGCACAGCCGACAGTTGCGGTCGGGCGCATGGGGGGATATCCTTGGCGTATCCATCAGACGCAAGGAGAGCCCCCCATGTCCGAGACGCTGCCCGAGTCTTTCGTTCAGGCGAAGGAAGATGTCACCAAGTTGTCGAAGGCACCCGACAACATGGTCAAGCTGCAGTTGTACGCCTTGTACAAGCAGGCCACCGAAGGCGATGTGCAAGGCGAGCGGCCGGGCATGGTGGATTTCGTGGGCCGCGCCAAGTACGACGCCTGGAAGGCGCTTGAAGGCGCCAGCCAGGCCGACGCGCAGGCGCGCTACGTCGAACTGGTCGAGGACCTGAAGAAGCAGGACGCCTGAGGCCGCCCGGGTCTGGCCGATGAAGGCGATGCGTGGCGTTGGCTGCGCGCCACGATTGCGTATGGGGTCTACCTGGCTGTGGCCACGGCGGTGCTGTTGCTGCTGCTGGAGGGCGTCTTGCGCGTGGGCGTCGGCATGCCGCGCGGCTACTTCCACTACCTGACCGACAGCGACACCTACCTGTGGCGGCCCAGCGTAACCTTTGATGTCTTGCTGGGGCCGTTCCCCTACACCATCACCACCAACCGCCACGGCTTTCGCGGTCCCGACTTTCCCCGGGAGCGCACGCCCGGTGTCGTGCGTATCGCCTGCCTTGGCGATTCGGTTACGCTCGGCTTCTTTGTCGACAACGACCAGACCTATCCCGCGTACCTGCGCCAGCTGCTCGCGGCGCAAGGCATCGACAGCGAAGTGGTCAATGCCGCGCCAGATGCGGACACCCCCGCACCGCCGGCTGGCGCCCCCGCACCGTCGGCTAGTGTCATGAGTTGTTAATTCCTTCACAAAGTCTGGTGATCTTTCCGAAG
>CAYMLC010000617.1:0-1778 GCA_964390765.1 uncultured Nitrospirales bacterium | reverse complement strand
CGCGTACGGCGGTGCCAGCAGCGCGCGCGCCGCCTGTCCGCGTTCGCGCAAGGCGGCTACCCAGTCTGAAAAGGCATCGGCCTCGGCGCCCGTGCCAAGCAGCAGGACATCCCGCAGGCCGGCTGCAAGCCACGCGTCGAGCGCATCGGGCGGGGGCGCATGGATATGTGTAGCCAGCGAGAGCGACACGCCCAGGTGCCGCGCATGGTCCAGGAGCGGCGCCACCTGCGGCCAGTCCGCGGGCTCGGCGTAGAAGTCCACCTTCTCCACCTTCGCCAGGTCCTTGTTCAGCAGCAGCCACTTCTTCAGGTCGGTCAGGGCATAGCGCTGGCCGGTCCGGTTATACGCCGTCATCAGACCCCGGCGGGGGGGCGGCGCGGCCACGCGGGTGGCGGTTGTGGCACTGGTATTCACTGGGCGGCGAAGCACTTATCCGATGGCTGCGGCGGGTTGCCCCGCATCATACGGGCGCCCCCGAGAAACGCGCAACGCGGCCCGCCACGTGGCGCATCACGCGCTGCATCGGCTAGGCTCCCCGCGCCATGGCCGAGCCGCACCCGCCGAACGATATCGAACACGCGCCTGCGCTGCACCCCGCGCGCGCGCTGGTGCCCCTGCATCGGCGGGGTGGTGCGCCGTTCGATCTGATCGACCTCGAGCGCTGGTTCATCCTCGCGCGCGGGCTGTTCAAGGCGCTGCGGGCCGATGGCTACTTCGACCATCCGCCCACCATGGACCTGTGCGAGGTGGCCGCCCGTGCGCAGCGCGTGGACGTGGCCTTCAGCCTGCGCACGCCCGACGCCGGATACATCGCGCAACTGCCGGCGGAACGCTGGCCGATGCTGCACGACCTGGCCCTCGACGTGACCCCACGCACCACGCCCGAGCATCTGCGTGCCGCGCTGGATGCCGCGGCCGCGCACGGGTGCGACGTGCGGCTCTATGTACTCGGGCCCTGGCCGTCCGACCTGACGCAACGGCTGGCGCCGGCGCTCGGCCACCCCGCCGTGCGTGCGGCCTGGTTTACACTCGACGCCCTTGCGCCCGAGCCACCCGTGCGCGCCGCGCAAGCCGCCGCATCCTCAATAGACGCCCTGCGCCAGGCCGCCTTCGCTCTCGACGAGGCGGGCCATGCCGTGCATATTCTCGGCGTGCCCACGCAACACCTGGGCGAGGCGGGCCGTCTTGCCGTGTCTCCGGTCGCGGCCCAGCATGTGCCCGGCTACTACGACATCGAAAGCCTCGAATTGGCGCGTGCGCTCTGGCGGCGCGGCCGGCTGTCCGCGCGCACGGCGCTCTACGTGCTGCTGGCACAGCAGGGCTCGCGCCTCAGCCAGGTCGACAATTTCGTCCTGCGCCTGTTGCTGCATCGCGCCACACCGGTGCAATACGGGCTGGCCGGGCTGCAACGGCTGACGCGTCTCGCGGGCTGGCTGCGCGGTGTGCCCCGTCCCTGGACCTGGCCGCAGCCGCCCGATGTGCCCCGGCGCATGCGCCTCGAAGACAGCGCGCGCGCGGACTTTCGCCGCGCCTACCCTGCACTCAGGTGGGGGCCATGCGGCAGCGATGCGCCCGCCGGCCAGCGCTGGTGGCTGGATGCCATTGACCGCGAACGGCTGGCGGCCAATGCGGCCCGCGCCGAGTTGGCGGCCGAAGCCAGGGCGCGCACCAACCGCACGCCCCCGACGCGTGAGATACGCGGCGATGAATACGGCGCCGCCAACGCGCACACCATTGCGTTGCCCGGTGCGCACCGCTGGTTCTCGTTCGTCAACTGC
>CAYMLC010000616.1:0-1782 GCA_964390765.1 uncultured Nitrospirales bacterium | reverse complement strand
CGAACCCGCGACCTCTGGCGTGACAGGCCAGCGTTCTAACCAACTGAACTACGCCCCCGCAGGGCGCGCACGGTACTGTGCACAAGCCGGTAGGTTAGCTTTTGCGGGTGGGGCAGTTCAAGCCTCGGCGGAGGTGTGGGTGTGCGGCCGGCCGTCGGCATCGACGCTGAGGCCCCCCTCGCCCAGGGGCCACGTGCGGCCCCGCGCCTTGGCCAGAAACTGGTCCGCTGTGCGGGCGTAGCGCGGGCTGACTTCGAGGTCGACTGCGCACGCGCCGCCCTGGTTGCGGGGCACGGGGGTGCCGGCTGCGTCGAACCATTCGGCCCAGTATTCGTTCATGCTGGCGCGTGCGGCGACGACGCTGTTGGGGCCATCCCATTGCTTGGTGGGGGTGTATTCGCCGCGCGCCCGTATCTCGAGGGCAATGGGGCGGTGCTGCGTCCAGCGCAGCGCGTCGAAGATAAAGGTCTCGAACTTGTAGGCGTTGGGCGCATCGGGCTGCACGGGCTGCCCCGCTTTATCCACATGGGGCACCTTCTTGTGCGCGCGATGCCAGGGAAACTGGTCGTAGTTGTCGACCACGCGCCGCACGAATGCGGTGTCGAGTATGTGCATGGCGGGGTTGCCCGCATAGCATTTCACATTGCCCGCGGCATCGGTCTCGAGCAGTTGCGGGTAAAGGTCGAGTTCGCTGTACTCGATGACGCGGTACTTGCCATCGCACAGCACATGCACGCCTACCGACTCGCGTGGCTCGCGTTTGCGGTGGACCTTGGAGGACATCTCGCCGTTGCCCAGCAGGTGATAGCCAATGAAATGGGGGTCCGCCACTTTTGCGGCCCAGTTGTCCACCTGGAAGTAGCTCAATGTGTCCACCCCGCGCGCGGCGGCTTCATCGAGCAGGCCGCTTTCCACGAGGGCGGGCAGGCAGCCGCCGTGGCCGTTGGGGTTCTTGGCCAGCCCGCCGGGCGCGGCCAACAGGAAGCGGCCGCCGGTATCGACGCAGGGCACCATGCGCTGTTGAAAGAAGAAGACGTGGGCGGGGTCGAGGCCGAAGTAGGCCTGTTGATGGAAGAAGGCTTCGGTGGCCGCGCGGTTGGCGTCGCTCACCATGATGAACCACGGCAGCGTGCAGCCGTAGGTCTCCTGCAGGTTGGCTATCTTCTCGGCGTGATAGGCGAAGAGGGTCTTGCCCGTGAGCGGGCCAATGGGATAGGCGCCCTTGGGCCCGTCGAAGCCGAGGCGCGTGCCCTGGCCGCCCGCCACCAGCACGATGCCCACGCGCCCGGCGCGCAGGGCCGTCTCCCCTGCTTCACGCGCGGCCTGTGCTTCGGGGTCGGCGTCGTCGGCGATGGGATAGGTGGGCACGGGCGCAATGTCATCGAAGTGTTCGGGGGCCGGTTCGTCCTTCACCCAGGTGTCGACGAGGCGCTGCATGAGCGGAAAGTCGATCGCGGCTACATCAGCAAGGAGGCGGCTGCGCGCGTCGCCGTCGAGGCGCTCCCAAAAGCGGAAGACCTGTTCCTGGCCGTATTCGGCGGCGCGCATGCGCAGGGTGTGTTCGTCGTGCTGGCTCATCGGGCTTACTGCTCCCGTTGCGGCTTGTCGGGCCGCGCCTTGCCGTGCTTGTCCATTTCCGCGCGCTGGGCCCGGTTCGGCATCAGGCCGGGCTTGGCGCCTTCCGGTATCTCGTGCTTCGAGCCGCACGCGTCGCACGTACCGTAGTCGAAGCCGGGCTGCTCGACATAGGCCTCGCAATGCGGGCAGTGCGGCTGCCAGTCG
>CAYMLC010000615.1:0-1783 GCA_964390765.1 uncultured Nitrospirales bacterium | reverse complement strand
GCATGTACAGCCAGCGCCCATCGGTAGCCGTGCGGATGCAGTCGTAGCGCTCGTCCATGCGGTCGCGCGCGGCGAAGCAATGGTGGCGCGCGCTGCCGTCTGGCCAGAAATTGCGCCCCGCCAGATGCGCCGGCGCCGCGAGCCCGGCCCAGGCCAGTGTGGTGGGCGCATAGTCGACCGACGCGACGCGTGCATCCGACGTGGTGCCGGCCCATTCCGCGCGCAGCGCCTTGGGCGGGCGCACGATAAGTGGCACGTGGATGCCGCTGGCGTAGGGCCAGCGCTTGCCGCGCGGCAGGCCGGCGCCATGGTCCGACCAGAACACGACCCAGGTGTTGTCGGCCAGGCCCGCCTCGTCCAGCGCGGCCAGGTGATCGGCCACCCAATAATCGAGCGCGGTGATGTTCTCGTAGTAATTGGCCCACTGCTCGCGCACCACGGGCGTATCGGGGTGGTAGGGCGGAGGCGTGATGGCCGCGGGGTCCTGGCGCTGGGCGTCGGTCAGGCGCTCGGTGTTGCGTGCGTGCGCGCGCGCCTCGGCCCGCACACTTCCTTCGTGCGAGCCGGTGAAGTTGAACACCGCGAAGAATGGCGCCTCTGCGTGCGGCCGGTTCTGCCAGTGTGCGTCGCGGCTCGATTCATGCCACGTGGCATGCGGGGTGGTAGCGTTGTAGTCCTGCTTCGAATTGTTCGTGCAGTAGTAGCCCGCTTCCCGCATGAGCGTCGGCAACAGCTTGATGCTGGGGTCGAGGGCCGGCTTGATGCTGCGCGCCACCCCTTCCCCGCCCGAGCGCATGTGGTGCGTGCCCAGGGTCACGGCATAGGTGCCGGTGATGATGCTCGAACGGTTGGGCGCGCATACCGGGGCGGCGGCGTAGCACTGGGTATAGCGCACGCCATCGGCCGCGAGCTGGTCGAGCGTGGGCGTGTGCGCGTGCGGGTCGCCGTAGCAACCGAGGTGCGGGCCGATGTCTTCGGTCGACAGCCAGAGGATATTGGGGCGCGTTCCGGCGTCGGCCTGCAGCGTTGACGGCCAGGCCATGGCGCCGGCGCCCAGCAGCCCAAGCGCCTGGAGAAATTCCTTGCGGTTCATGCTAGCGGCCGCGGGGTGCGCGGCACGTGCGCCGCGCAGCGCTCTGCCCATGCGCGCCACGCCGTGCGCATGGCCCCGGCGCGCGTTTGCTCGGCGCGGGCCAGGTTCCTCAGTTCCGTGCGGTCTTCGCGCAAGTTATACAGCTCCCACGGTTCATCGCCGTCGATCACGAGTTTCCAATCGCCCTGGCGGATGGCAGCGGCCTGCGAGAATTGCCAGCACAGCGTGCGGTCGGGGTCGCCCGCACCCCCTTCCAGAATCGGCAGCAGGCTCTGCCCTTCGACGGGGGGCACCGCCTCGCCGTGGTTCTCCGCCGGATAGGTGGCGCCACTCAATTCGAGCGCCGTCGGCATCAGGTCGATGATGTGCGCCACGGCATCGGTCTGCGTATTTGGCGCGATGCGCGCCGGCCAGTGCGCGATACACGGCGTGGCGATACCGCCCTCGTGGTCGTAGCGCTTGTACTTGCGCCACGGCGTGTTCTGCGCATTGGCCCACGGCGGGTCGCAGGTGTGGTAGCCGTGCGCGGGACCGGGCGGCACGTCGGGCGTCTGGTGGCGGAACTCGGCACAGCCGCCGTTGTCCGAAAGAAAGAGAATCAGCGTGTTGTCCAACTCGCCGCGCGCCTCGATGGCATCGAGCACGCGCCCGATGTTGCGGTCCATCCGGTCCACCATCGCGGCATAGACC
>CAYMLC010000614.1:0-1794 GCA_964390765.1 uncultured Nitrospirales bacterium | reverse complement strand
ACGGCGCGCCTCTTCTTCGAGCGCTTCTTCCAGATGACGCTGATGGCGTTGGCGCTGGGTACGGGTGGGGTGGTGGCGGGGCTCTTCGTGGCCGACGCCACCAACCTGCCGATGGGCCCCGTGGTCATCCTCCTGCTGGCGGGTGTATTCGTGCTGGGGCTCTTGCTGCGCCCCGAGCAGCGCGCGCTCGCCTAGCGGGCGGTCGAGATGGCAGGCCGCCGGTTCAGACGCGCCTGCTCCAGCCGGTTCACCACCACCGCGCCCGCGGCGTCGCCCATCACGTTGGTCGAGGTGCGGAACATGTCGAGCAGGCGGTCCACGGCAAACAGCAGCGGAATGTAGTAGAGCGGCAGGCCCACCGCCGAAGCGACGATGGCCATGGTCACCAGGCCGGCACTGGGTACCGCCGCCGCACCCACCGACGCAAAGACCGCGGTGATGAAGATAACGAGGGTGCTGGCGAGCGTGAGCGTGAGCGGTGCATCGGCCAGCCCACCGAAGATCTGGATCAGGAAGATAACGGCCACGCCTTCGTACAGCGCCGTGCCGTCCATGTTTACGGTCGCGCCAACCGGCAGCGTGAAATCGGCCACCTTGTCGTCGACCTCCAACTCCTCCGTCACACAGGCCAGCGTGATGGGCAGCGTCGCCGCGCTGGAAGCCGTGCTGAACGCGACCAGCCACGCCTTGCTGATGCCCGCGACAAAGCGGCGCGGCGTGATGCCGCCCACGAAATAGACGATGGCCAGCAGCACGCACACGTGCACACCAATCCCGCCGATCACCGTGATGCAGTACCACGCGAGCGAGCGCAGGGCGTCCAGCCCCAGGTCGGCGACGATGGCCGCGATGAGGCACCCAATGGCGATGGGGGAGACCTCCATGAACCAGTGGGTAATCCGCATCATGATCTCGTTGCCCGCGCGAAACGCGCGTACCACCGGGGCGGCCGTCTCGCCCAGCGCGAGGCACGCCACCCCCACCAGGATGGCGAAGAAGATGATGCCGAGTGCGTTGGGCGGATTCTCCGCGAGCGAGGTAAAGGGGTTGGTGAGAATGGGCCGTACGATCTGCGTGCGCAGCATCTCGCCGATACCGCCTTCCTCCGCCGCCTGCATGCGTGCCCACGCGCCCGCAAAGTCGCCCTGCGATACTTCGCGCCCTTCCTCCACCATGATGAAGCGGCTGAATTCGCGGGGGTCTACTTCGCCATCGGCGGGCTGGCCCGACTCGGCCAGGTACTGCGTGCGCAAGGCATCCAGTTCCGCCTCGCGTTCAGCGCGTATGTTCTGGGCGCTCTCGCTCTTGCCCGGCTGCACGACCAGCACGGCGACGACGCCAATCGCGACCGCGATGGTGGTGGTCGTCACGTAGTAGGCGAGGGTCTTGCCGCCCACGCTGCCCAACTCCGAAGCGCTTGGCAGGCTGCTGACCCCGGCCACAATCGACATCAGGATCAACGGCGCAATGATCATTTTCAGCGCGCCCACAAACAACTCTTTGCCGAACAGTTCCAGCCACCAGAGCGAGGTCTGATAGAAGGCGGTCTCGTGGTCGGTGGCGGAGTACAGCAGCAGGCCCACCACCAAGCCGATACCCATACCGATGAAGATACGTGTGTGTAGGCTCAACTGCACGGCTGGCGTCCCCATACTGCGGTTCGGACGCTGCAAGCCTACGTTGCGGAACGCCCGAATGCAAGATGCGCGACAGCTGCGCCTCGTACCCACGTATATAGCAAATGGGAACGATTCTTGCCCAGGCGCAGAAATTGTCACTGCGGGCCCGCGTGCG
>CAYMLC010000613.1:0-1795 GCA_964390765.1 uncultured Nitrospirales bacterium | reverse complement strand
CTTGGCCGAGCAACACGCGACCACGGCGCGCGACTTCTATGTCTTGGCCTCCTTCAAGTGGCACCAACTGGGCGACCCGGCTTCGGCGCGGCGCATGGTGCAAGAGGGTGAAGTGCGTGCGAACCGTCCCGATGAAAAGGCGATGCTGGCCCAGCTGCGCGCCCAGCTCGACGCCGTACGCCGCTGAGGTGCGGCGCTCCGGGCCGTTGCCGGGCGGGCCCTAGTTTCCCGCGGCTGTGGCGGAGCCGCGCAGCGGGTCGAAACCGGGGCCGAACCGCTCGAGCGGCTGCACGATAAACAGGCCCTCCCCTTCCGCGTAGTCACCGTTGGTGGCCGGGTCGTAGATGCGGCCCGTGGTATAGACCTTGCGCTCTTTCACCTGGTAGACGCGGGCTTCCACGTGCGCGAGGTAGCGCATGGGCAGCGACTTGCGGAACGACGTGCTGATGGTGGCCGCCACCACGGGATAGCCGTTGGCCCAGGCGCAGAAGCCCATGGCCTCGTCCAGTACCGCGGCCAGGCTGCCCCCGTGCGCGTGGCCCGGGGGACCCTCGGCATTGGGGCCCACCCACAACTTGGCGTGCAGCACGCCCGTGTCCGGGGTCGAGAAATAGCGAATACGCAGCCCGTCGCCAGCGGGGTCGCCGCTCACGAAAGAGCGGCCTTCACCGAATTCGCGGGGAACGGGCAAGGGCGACCACCCGGGCTCGGGCGGCAGTTCATCGGCGTGGCGAAAGGTTTCGGGGTCGAAGCACATGACTACTTCCTCTTCGGCCGCAACGCTGCACAGTATACGCCGTTTACCCAGACGGCGAAACCTGGCAAGTCCACGGTGCCAGCCCGATGCGCCTGCTGCGCCCGCACGATGCCGCACGCCGTGGCGCGGTGCAGCATAAGCGCAGTCATTGCGCCGCGCCCGCACCATTCTTTTGCCGTCCCCCTGGCCTAGCGTGGCAGCCGGTTCGCGAGACCGGCGAATGGGCGCCGGCCGCAGCCGGGGAGTTTTCACGATGCAAGGAGAACGCATCCGCCCGCCGCGCGGCGGCATTCAGGTCAACCCGCACCTGCTGCCCTACTGGGCCACGAGCGACAGCGCCTGGCACGAGACGCCCGCCCAACAGCGGCGCCGCTGGGCGCATGCGCAAGAGCGCGCGCGGCTGTTGCGCTGGGTGCGCGTGCAGATGGCGCGGCGGCTCAGCGCGCGCGAGCGCCACTGTATCGAGCTGTACTACTTCGAGGGACTCACGTACAAGGAGATTGGCCAGCACACCGGCACCAACGCGTCTTCGGCCTTTCGTGCCGTGGCCCGGGCCCTTGCCAAGCTGCGGTTGGCCGCCGCGGAAGATGGGCCCCAGCCGCCGCCGCGTGCCTTCCGCTGATAGGCCCGGGCCGCTCAGCTGTCCAGTTCGGCGCGCGTCTGGCGGAAGGTTTCCTCGCACCGCTCGAAGGCATCCACCAAGTCCGGGTCGAAGTGTACGCCCCGGTCGCCCACAATGATGTCGCGGCTGCGCTCGTGCGAAAAGGCGTCCTTGTAGCAGCGCTTGCTCGTCAGCGCGTCGTAGACATCGGCCACGGCCATGATGCGCGCAGACAGGGGGATGTCCGTACCCGACAGACCATCGGGATAGCCGCGCCCGTTCCACTTCTCGTGGTGCGAACGGGCGATTTCGCGGCCCATCTGCAGGAACGCGTTGTCCGGATGCCGCTCGAGGACGCGCGCCAGCGTCTCGGCCCCGCGCACCGTATGCGACTGCATGATGCGGAACTCGTCGTCGTCGAGCTTGCGCGGCTTACA
>CAYMLC010000612.1:0-1800 GCA_964390765.1 uncultured Nitrospirales bacterium | reverse complement strand
GACCCGGGCACGCGCGACCTCGACAGCTACCGTGCCTGGTTCGAGGGCCAAACACACGCGGCACTGGTCGACAAAACCTTCGAGGCCGCCCATATCGAGAGCGTGGTGATGACCAACGACCCGCTCGACCCGACCGAGCACGCGGTGTGGGAGGGGGGATACAGCGGCGACCCGCGCTTTCACGCCGCGCTGCGTATCGACCCGCTGCTCAACGATTGGCGCCATGCCTACGAATTGCTGTGTGCACAGGGGTGCGAGGTGGACGTGCGCCTCATGCCCGATACACTCGAAATGGTGCGGGGCTGGCTGCGCAAATGGGTCGAACGCATGGACGCGAAGTACATGGCCGTGTCGCTGCCGCCGTCCTTCCGCTATCCCGAAGACAGCGAACGCGCCACCATTCTCGGCGAATGCGTGCTGCCTGTGGCGCAGGAGTTCAACATTCCCTTTGCCATGATGATAGGCGTCACGCGCCAGGTGAATCCGCAATTGCGGCTGGCCGGCGACAGCCTGGGACCCTCGGGCCTGGGCGCGGTAGAGAGCCTGTGTTCCGGCCACCCTCAGAACAAGTTCATGCTCACCATGCTGGCGCGCGAAGACCAGCACACGATGGCGGTTACGGCGCGCAAGTTCCGCAATCTGCTGCCTTTTGGCTGCTGGTGGTTTCTCAATAACCCCAGCCTCATCGACGAGATCACCCGTATGCGCATCGAGCTGCTGGGCACCAGTTTCATCCCGCAACACTCCGATGCGCGGGTCCTCGAGCAGGTCATCTACAAGTGGGCGCATTCGCGCGAACTCATAGCGAAGGTACTGCACCAGAAGTATGCCGATTTGCTGGCCGCGGGCTGGCGCTTTACCGAGGCCGAGATTCAGCGCGATGCCGCGCACATGCTGGGCGGAAACTTCTGGGATTTTCTGGCGCGCACACCCTGATCGGCGGCGGCCGCGTTGACTTGCTTTTCGGGCCGTTGCTACTATGCCTGCCTGTTTGACGCACGTTAGGGACGGGATTAACCGGCCCGGCCCAGGGGCCGGTTGCCAGGGGAACGCTGGGGCGTAGCCAAGTGGTAAGGCACCGGGTTTTGGTCCCGGCATTCGTTGGTTCGAATCCAGCCGCCCCAACCATCTTTATATGGCCACCGTATACGAGCTACAACCCAAGGGCCCTTCCGGCATGTCCTACCGCGGCGACATGAAGATATTCTCCGGTTCGGCCTCGCATGCGCTGGTGGCCAAGACCTGCGAAAACCTGGAGATGGAGCCCGGCCGCTGCGACGTCGGCCGCTTCAGCGATGGCGAAGTGCGCGTGCAGATTCGCGAGAATGTACGCGGGCGCGACGTCTTCCTCGTCAACAGCACCTCGCCCCCCGTCGACGATCACCTGATGGAATTGCTCATCATGGTCGACGCCGCGCGGCGCGCCTCGGCCGAGCGTATCACGGCGGTGCTGCCCTACTTTGGCTATGCGCGGCAAGACCGTAAAGACAAGGCCCGCGTGCCCATCACCGCCAAGCTGGTGGCCAACCTGCTGGTGGCTTCCGGCGCCAATCGCGTGCTCACCGTCGACCTGCATTGTGGCCAGATTCAGGGCTTCTTCGACGTACCCGTCGACCACCTGGCGGCCGAGGTCGTCTTCCAGCAACATTTCAACAACCATTACGACCGCGAGAAGCTGGTCGCCTGGGCACGCGACCGCTTCGGCGTCGACTTCTCTCTGGACGACGTGAAGAACAAGCAGCGGCACGAGATCCGCGAGCTTCTGGTTTCGGGCTACGTGCGGCCCGAGGATATCTCGCG
>CAYMLC010000611.1:0-1805 GCA_964390765.1 uncultured Nitrospirales bacterium | reverse complement strand
CCACGCGGTCGTTCGGCTCGCCGCGTACGCTCAGCTCCACGCAGGAGTAGGGCGTCTGGTCGGGGTCGTCGAGCGAGATACGCCCGCTCAGGCGCGTCATCGCATCGATGTTAAGGCCCTGTGCGGCGGCAATCGTGGCGATGCCGCTGAGGTGGCGCGCATGCAGCCGCGAACCCAGCACGGTCAAGATGTAACGCGGCTTGCCCTGCAGGCCCACCCAGTGCGCATAGGCGGCGCGCGAGACCGGGGTGAACTTGATGCCAATGTCCATCTCGTGCGCCTTGAACAGAACGTCCTTTAGCACGGGCGACTGCAGGGCCGTGGTCGGCAGCTGCACCAGCAGACCGAGCGACAAGAGGTCGTGGATAACGCGCTGGCCGATGTCCAGGATGTCGACATCATAGCGCGCGAGTATGGCGGTGAGGGCCGCGGTGACACCGGGCCGGTCTTGTCCCGACACCAGAATCAGCAGCAGGTCGCTCTCGTGCAGCGGCTTCTCGACGTGTTCGCCGTTTACCATACGCCGAACTGCGAAAGGTGGTGGCGGAAGTGTTGCACGTGAAAGCGGGCCCACTGGCCGCCGTTCAACGGGCCGAAGAAGGGATGCGGCACCACGGGCAGCGTGCCGGCCTGGCGCCGTGCCAGCCATTCAGACAGCGCCGTGTCGAACGCTTCGAAGGTGGCGTCTTGCGGGGTCGGCCGTTCCTTTACGCCCTTGGGCCGCGGCACCCGCACATTGCGCGGAATCTTCACGATGCCATACAGCACCAACGGACGAAACAGCCGGTTCTGCCACGTGCTGCGGTCGGGCATCTCCGGGCCCTCCCCCATGCTGTAGCGCAACACGCCCATCAGGTGGTGGTTGAGTTGGGCGGGGGTCATCTTGCCCCAAAGCGGCTGGGCATCGGGCGGCAATGCGCGTAACGCCGTTCGTATCCGTGCCGCCATCTTCTCGTCGAGTTGCGCCATATCCGCCCTGCGTTCGGCTCGGCCATGCCCCGCCTACTCTGCCCGGCCTGCCATGCCCGGCGCGCGGCCGTGTGCGCCGGCGGTTCCGCGCGAATGAATGCTGGCGCGCCCGGCAGGATTCGAACCTGCGGCAACCTGGCTCCGGAGGCCAGTGCTCTATCCACTGAGCTACGGGCGCTGAAGGGAAAAGATTATCACAGGCGGCAAAGGGCGGTCTATGCGTGGGCGGCCAGGTGCGGCGCCACCGCGCGCCAAAGCTGTGGCACATCGAGCGGTTTGGTGAGGCAGGCACGCGCCCCGGCAGCCGTCAATTCGGCGGCGCCAGCGCCATCGTTTCCGGCAATCGCCACCACGGGCACCTCCGGCCAACGCGTGTGCAACTCGCGCAGGCTGTCGGGCACGTTACGCCCGTCGAGTCCACCGTCCAGAACCACCAGCGCCACCTGGCCCCGCTGTACCGAGGCCGCCAGGCCCGCCACATCGCGCGCCTCGTGCACGGCACAGCCGCGTGCCGCCAGCGCCTGCGCCAGCACCTCGCGCAGCGCCGTGTCTTCGATGGCCAGCGCCACGCCCCTGGGCGCAGCAGGGGGCGTCTCGGGGTCAGGGGGCGAGGGCGCGGCGGTGGCTGGAGAAGGCTCGGGCGGGGGCGAGACGTCGGCCGGCGCGGCTTCGCGCGCTGGTTCTTCCCGGGCGGCTTCGCGCATCACGGGCAGATAGACGGTCACCCGCGTGCCGGCTCCCGGATTGCTGCTGACCCCCATGCGCCCGCCGTGGCTCTCCACGATGCCGAGGCAGACCGACAGGCCCAGGCCCGTGCCCTGGCCCGGGGGACGCGT
>CAYMLC010000610.1:0-1812 GCA_964390765.1 uncultured Nitrospirales bacterium | reverse complement strand
TTCACTCCGCTGCTGATGCAGTGGTTCGGGCGTGCGATGACCGACAGCCACTACAACTTCTTCATGATGCTGTGTCTGGCCTGCCTGGCGGCGGCGTTTACCGGCGCGGCCCGCTTCCGGCGCTGGGGCTGGCTGGTCGGGGCGGGGCTGGCCCTCGGCCTGGCGACCTCCGTCAAGATTATCGCGCCGGTCGTGATCGTGCCTCTGCTACTGGTCCTGCTCGGGCTGCTGCTGGCGCGGGGGCGCTTGCGTGTGCGGGGCGCCGTGGGCGCCTTGCTGGTCGTCGGGGTGTGCTCGCTTGCGCTGGTCTATGCGCTCAATCCGTTCTACTGGCCCGTGTGGAGCGCGGTGGACCGCGACGCCCTCAGCCACGAGTGGGAGCGCATCTGGCATGCCGGTGGCGCCCTGAGCTCGCCCGAGATGCGTGCCGCCGCATGGGAAATCGCCACCTCGCCCTGGTACGAAAACGTTGCGCCGCTCATGAACGAGTATCCCCAGTTGTTCAACCTGGCGCGGCCGCTCGATTTTCCGCTGATGTTCTTTCGCTGGAGTCAGATGGAAGCCTTTCAGAATGAGCTGCAGGGCGGCACATGGGGTTCACTGCATCGGCTGCTGTTTCTGCGCGGTCCCTTCACGGGCTATGGGGTGTTCTTGCTGCTTGGTCTTGTGGCTGCGGTGCAGCTGCTGCACCGCGACTGGCGCCGCCGCAGCCTGCATCCCCTGGGTGTGGTGGCGCTGTACTTCTTCGCATACACCGTGGTGTTGGCGGTGACGCAAGATTACGAGGCCGAGCGCTACTACGTGCCCGTCTTGTTAATCGGAAGTATTCTTACAGCGGCCGGCCTGTTGCAGGCGGCGCGCACCCTGCAGGGCTGGTGGCTGCGGCGCGAGGTACCGGCAGGCGCCACGCCCCTGACGCCCGCGGATGCCACAGCGCCCGCATCTGGCGATCCGTCGGCGTCCGGGTGGCATCCGGCCTGGCTGCAAGGTGGGCGTGGCCTCGCCCTCGTGTGGGGCGTGCCCGCTGCACTGGCCCTGGTCGCACTGAGCGTGCAGGTCTTTCGCGCGCCCTACGCGCCACAGGAGACCGGCTGGATGCTGGCCTCGTACGAGGCGGCCGCGCTCTCGCACCACGAGGTGACGGAGTGGCGTGCCTGGGAACAGGCGCGCTTCGGCCACTACGGCACACTCGAACCCACGCTCGGCAAGCTGCTCATCGGCTACCCCATCTTCTGGGCGGTACAGGCCTGGAACGCGGAGGCAGGGTTGCCGGTGGGCCTGTATGACGATGAGGTCGCGCTGGCTACCAACCGACTCGATAACCGCGTGCCGAGCGACCGGTTACTCTTTGTGGCGCGCGCCAGCGTGGCGTTGTTCGGGCTGGCGGCGGTCCTGGCCATCGTACTGCTGGGGCTGGTGGTGGGCGGGCGCGCCACGGCGCTGCTGGCCGGAAGCCTCGCCGCGCTCACGTCATTCGTGACCGCGCATTTCGCACGCGTGCTGCCCGATGCCCACCACGCGCTGCTGCTCTTGCTCGCGCTCGCGGTGCTAATGCTTGCCGCCACCCGGCAGCAGCTGCTGGCGCGCCTCGGCGCGATGGCGCTGTTCGGCGGCCTGGCTGCGCTGGCGGCGGGCGTGCAACTGGTTTCTGCCGTGGTGCTGCCGCTGATGGCCGTGCTGGTAATCGCCGCGCTCACCTGGTTTCGACGCCAACGTGTGCCGGCCGCCGCGCTGATGGTGCTGCTCGCTGTCGCGCCGACGCCCGCGCTGCTCTACGCCACCAACCCCTACTGGCGCACGCCCGACCCGGCG
>CAYMLC010000609.1:1594-1817 GCA_964390765.1 uncultured Nitrospirales bacterium | reverse complement strand
AATGTACGCGGCAAGAACGACAGCGCACACAGCGGCTCGCCGGGCGACGCGTCTTCCGCCGCCTCCTCGGCGATCACCCCCACGTGCAGCACCGTGGCGATACGATGCGGATGCGCCCGCCGCCAGCGCTCGCGGCCATCCAGCAGTTCGCTGTGTGCGGTGCACCACAGGCCCAGGTCCGGCCGCCACATCACGTTGCTGGCGCGGCTGCCGTGCGGATTCG
>CAYMLC010000609.1:0-1584 GCA_964390765.1 uncultured Nitrospirales bacterium | reverse complement strand
GTGGCCCGCTCCAGAAGAGCGGCCACCAACTGGGCACACATATCGCGCTGCCGCGCGGTGTCGGTGATTTCGTGAAACGCCATCGGTCCTACATACAGCGGTTGTTGCGCGGTTGCCGGCCGGCCCGCGCATAAACCGGTAGCCTAGCAAACGCGGCCACAGGCGCGAAAGCGGCCACCGCGTGGAATGCGCAGGCGCGTCGCCCCGTTCTTGTCAGCTACACTCAACCGCGACCCAGGCGACCGAGCAAAGGAGCAACGGCATGCGCGTGGCAATAAGTGGATCGACGGGACTGGTCGGCAACCGGCTGGTCGAACGGCTGCGCGAGGCGGGGCACACGCCGATACGCATCACGCGTGGCGCCCCGCGCGAAGGCACCATAACCTGGAACCCGTATGAGGGCGAGATCGACCGGGCCGCACTCGAAAGGCTCGACGCGGTCGTGCACCTCTCGGGCGAGAATGTGGCCGGTGGCCGCTGGACCGATTCGCGCAAGCAGGCGATTCTCGACAGCCGCGTGATAACGACGCGTGTGCTGTGTGAAGCGCTGGCCGAACTCGAGCAGAAGCCCTCGGTACTCGTGTGCGCCAGTGCCAACGGCTATTACGGCGACACCGGCGACACCGCCGTGGATGAGACCGCACCCCCGGGCGACAGCTTCCTCGCCGACGTCTGCGTACAGTGGGAAGCCGCGGCCGACCCTGCGCGCGCAGCAGGCATCCGGACGGCGCACCTGCGCATTGGCATCGTGCTCAGTTCCGAGGGCGGTGCGCTCAAGCAGATGCTGCCGCCGTTTCGCCTAGGCCTTGGTGGCGTGGTGGGCAGCGGCGATCAGTACATGAGCTGGATCACGCTCGATGATGTGGTCGGAGCGCTCATGCATTGCCTCGAAACGCCCAGCCTCGAGGGGCCCGTGAACGGTGTCGGCCCCAACCCCGCCACCAACCGCGAATTCACCAAGGCACTGGGCACGGCCCTCGGGCGCCCCACCATCTTTCCCGTGCCCGCCCTCGCCGTAAAGGCCGCCTTTGGCGAGATGGGCGAAGCGTTGCTGCTGCCCAGCGTGCGCTGTGTGCCGCGCCGCCTCGAAGAGAGCGGCTACACATTCGAACATCCCGAGCTGCTGCCCGC
Organism: uncultured Nitrospirales bacterium; assembly: GCA_964390765.1. Taxonomy (GTDB): domain Bacteria; phylum Hydrogenedentota; class Hydrogenedentia; order Hydrogenedentales; family JAGMZX01; genus CAYMLC01. Next base: position 453 of record CAYMLC010000609.1, on the reverse strand, counting down.
GCTCAAGGCCCTGCTCTAGCGTGCGCTAGCCCCCAAAGCAAACGCCCCGGCGCGCGGTCTATCCGGCACCGGGGCGGCACGTGTGCTGTCGTGTCTGGGCGGTCTACTGCTGGCCCGGCAACTGAATCTGCGGGCGCTGCGGCTGGGCCGGCTCCTGTGGCGGGTTCACATCCAGCAACTCGACGTCGAAGACCAGCACCGAATTACCGGGGATTTGCGGCGGGCGGCCGCGCACGCCATAGCCCAGGTCCGGCGGAATCGTGAACTCGTAGCGCGCCCCTTCTTCCATCAACTGCAGGCCTTCCGTCCAGCCGGGGATCACCTGGCCCAACTGAAACTCGACCGGTTCGCCGCGCTGCCGCGACGAATCGAACACCGTGCCGTCGGCCAGCGTGCCCGTATAGTGCACGCGCACCGTGTCGCTAGGCGTCGGCGAATCGCCATCGCCCTCTT
>CAYMLC010000608.1:0-1820 GCA_964390765.1 uncultured Nitrospirales bacterium | reverse complement strand
CTACCTGACCAACGGCGGCGAGGCGATTCCCAAGTTGATCTTTCTGAGCGGCGAGTGGGTGGAGTGCGGCAACTGGGGGCCGATGCCCGAGCCGGAAAAGCAACTCATCGCGCGGGGCAAGGCCTGCGGCGATGTGGCGGCCGCCCGCAAGAAAGTCAGTGCCCGCTACGACGCCGACCCCGAACGCCGCGCCACCGTGCGCGAACTGCTGCATTGCATTGCCCTGGCCGCTGCGCCCACGCCCTAGCAACGGTGTTACAATCACGGGGCGCTTGCACACGGGAAGGAGCGGAATATGAAATTGGCGGTCATGGGCACCGGCTATGTGGGCCTGGTGAGCGGTACATGCTTTGCCGAATTGGGCCACGACGTGACCTGCGTCGATATCGACCGCGAAAAGATCGCGGCGCTCGAGCGCGGCCAGATTCCAATCTACGAGCCGGGCCTGACCGAGATGGTGCGCGAAAACGTCGAAGCCGGCCGCCTCAGCTTCACCACCAACAGCGCGAAGGCCGTGCGCGATGCGCTGCTGGTCTTCGTTGCCGTGGGTACGCCGCCGCGCGATGACGGCACGGCCGACCTGCGCTACGTGTTCGATGTGGCGCGGACCGTGGGCGAGAACATCAACGGCTACAAGATCGTCGTCGACAAATCGACCGTGCCCGTGGGGACCGCGGCCAAGGTGCGCGAAACGATTCGTGCCGCGATGCACGCGCGCGGCGAACACCACGACTTCGACGTCGTCTCGAATCCGGAGTTCCTGAAGGAAGGCGCCGCGATCGACGACTTCATGAAGCCCGACCGCGTGGTGGTGGGCTGCGACAATCCGCGCACGAAGATTCTCATGGAACAGCTCTACTCGCACTTCGCACGCAACGGCCGCCCCATCCTCTTCATGTCGACCGAATCGGCCGAAATGACCAAGTACGCCGCCAACGCCATGCTGGCCACAAAGATCTCGTTCATGAACGAGGTGGCGCAACTGTGCGAACGCGTAGGGGCCGATGTGGACGATGTGCGCGAAGGCATCGGCAGCGACAGCCGTATCGGCTACCGCTTCATCTTCCCTGGCATCGGCTACGGCGGCTCGTGCTTTCCCAAGGACGTCAAGGCGCTCAGCCAGACTGCACGCGAAAACGGGCTGACCATGCGCTTGGTCGATGCGGTCGAAGCCGTCAACGATACGCAGAAACACGTGCTGGTCGACAAGCTGCTCGCGTACTACGGCGGTGAAGTTGCCGGGCGCACCTTTGCAATGTGGGGACTCGCCTTCAAGCCCGAGACCGACGACGTGCGCGAGGCGCCAGCGCTGCTGATTGCGCAGGCCCTGCTCGAGCGCGGTGCTCGCCTGCGCGCGTTCGACCCCAAGGCTGCCCAGCAGGCAGCGCGTGTGCTGGGTCCGCGCGCCGAAATGGCGTACGTCGAAAATTACTACGATGTGTGCGAGGGGTGCGACGCCCTGCTGCTTTGCACCGAATGGAAGTTCTTTCGCAATGCAGACCTTGAGCGGGTAAAGGCCCTGTTGAAGGCGCCCGTGCTCTTCGACGGACGCAACCTGTACGACCGCGCCTTCATGGAAATGCTAGGCTTCGACTACTTCAGCATCGGCCGTGCGCCGGTGCGGGCCAACACGCCGCAACCAGAAGACGCGCCGCAGCCCGCTGAACACGTGGTGTTGTAGCGCGTCGCCCTGCGAAAGAACCGCCGCCATGCACCACCCACACCCCAGCCGCCAGGCCAGCGCCACCACCATCCTCAGCGTTCGCCGCGGCACCTCCGTCGCGCTCGGCGGCGACGGCCAGGTCACACTCGGCGACACC
>CAYMLC010000607.1:0-1826 GCA_964390765.1 uncultured Nitrospirales bacterium | reverse complement strand
GGAGTTGCTCGGGAACGCCCGGCGTAACAACGTGATGAGCGATTCCACCGAACAGCCCAAGACGCCCGGGGCGGCCGGGGACCCGGCGCCCGCAGCGGATGCGCCCGGCCCGCATGACGCGAACGCATTGAACGACGACACGCCCCCCCCGGAGGAAGACGCGCCGTCCCCGCAGGAAGACACCTCCCCGACGGAAGAAGACGCGCCGTCCTCACAAGAAGACACGCCCCCGCGCGGCGGCGCCATCAAGTTCTTCGTCATCTTCTCGGTCATTACGCTTGGCCTGCTGTTCGGCTACCGGCAGTACATGATCGGAACCGCGCTGAACGACTGGTATCTGTTCCAGGTAGGCGCGCACACGAGCGTGGCGCTTTCCTGGATTGGACACAGCGCCGACATGGAAGCGCCCTACCTCGTCAGCTACGACCCCCAGACCATTCGCGCATCGCTGGCGGCCTGGGAAGCGGGTGAAGAGGAACCGACGCCCGAGGCCATCGCCGCGGCCGACGCCTCGCCCCTGACGCCGTGGGAGGCGTACGCCTATCGCGCCCGCGAAGCACGCAAGGCGGAGTTGATGCAGAGCTATGGGCCGCACGTGGCCTTCGTCTTGCGCGCCAGCCTGACCACGCAACTGCGCCAGGCACGCGAAACGCTGCGTACTGCGCAGAGCGCAGGCGCCTCCGAGGCCGAAGTGGCCGCGCTGCAGGACGACGTAGCCGGGCTGGAGACGGAGTATGAAGCGGCGCTGGCAGACCCCGACCGCCAGGAAGAGCTGCGCACCGTAGCCTTTCCCTTTATTGTGGTGCCGGAGTGCGGCGCTATCGAGGTGATGGCCGTGTTTCTGGCGGCGGTCATCGCCCTGCCCACCACCTGGAAGGCGCGGCTGATCGGCCTGCTGGCCGGGCTGCCACTCATGTACTTCGTGAATGTATTTCGCCTGGCGTGTCTCGCAATCATCGGTGCGCTCGATGAGAGCCGCGAGATCTTCGACTTCGTGCACCACTACGTGTGGCAGACGGTGTATATCGTGTTCGTGGTGGTGGTGTGGCTCGCCTGGATCGAGTTGTTCGCACGCCGCAAGGACCCCGCCGCATGAAGGCCGAGCGCGCAATCCCGGTGCGCATCCTGTGGTTCGGCCTCAAGTTTCTCGTGCTGGTCGGCGCGCTGGTCTCGCTGTGGTGGCTGGTGCTGATGCAATACTACGGCTGGCTGCTGGGCCAGGTGACCGCCGGGACCCTCATCAATGTCTTTGGCCTCAGTGTCGAAGCCATGCGTGTGCAGCTCGACGGCTACTTCAATACGAAGTCCCTCATCCTGCTGACCATCGACGGGCGGCAGGGCGGTATCCCGCTGGCGGGCCTGGTGACCAATATGCCGCCGTATTGGGCACTGGTGCTGGCGACGGGCGCGCTGCATTGGCGGCGGCGCCTCTTTGCCCTGCTCGTCGGTACCCTCATCCTGTTTGTCACCCACTACGCCTTCTGTCTGCTCATCATGGTGTTCGGCCGCACCATGGCCCAGGCGCCGCAGTTGCCGATGGCGCTGGGCGAATTCTTCATTACCCTGCCGTTCGTCTTGTGGATTGTGCTGGCGGGCTGGCCCAAGATTGCCGCGTACGTCTATGGCAAGCGGCGCGACCCGGTAGCCGAGGTGAAATGAATACGCCGCGCGCGCGACTGGTCGAACTGCTGCGCGAGGTGCAGGACCACCTGCACAATGAGTTGCTGCCCTTCTGGCGCACGCACGGCATCGACAAGGACTACGGCGGTTACCTGACCTACTTCGACCGGCGCGTCCGCCCCACCGGCAAGACGGACAAGACGCTC
>CAYMLC010000606.1:1242-1830 GCA_964390765.1 uncultured Nitrospirales bacterium | reverse complement strand
GATGGGCAACACGCGAAACGCAATCACCGCGCTCAGGAATAACGGGGTGGCGGGCTCGGGCCCGGCGTCCGTAATCACGGTGGCCTCGCCAAAGATGAGCGGGCGCACCAGCTTGCCGAACACGAACTCGGCGCCGGCATCGCTGGCCGCGGTCAAGGCCACAAAGGCCTCGCGCACGCCGGCAAAGAACGCCGCGCCGCCGGGCGCATGCAGCACCAGTGCGCCGAATGCGAACTGCAGCCCCAGCCCCCACGCCACCAGCCGCCACGGCACCGCACCGCGCCGCTCGCTCAACAACCAGGTGAGCGCGAGCAGCACGGCGATTCCGAGCGCACTCGTCAGGCGCAGGGTGAGCGGGACGTCCTCCATTCGCGCGCAGTCCTCCGGGCCGCATGGGCCGCGCGAGTTTAGTGAAGCCGCACGCGGCGGGGCAACGGGCGGCACGGCCGCAACCTTGACCGCACTAACCAAATCTGTACAATGCGGCACCCGCGATTTTTCGCAGAATTCTGGGCGCAGCGCGTGGCTGGGCAGCGCGCATACGGGCGAACGCCCCACCCCATGCAGGGGGGCGCACATTGGCAGGAG
>CAYMLC010000606.1:0-1232 GCA_964390765.1 uncultured Nitrospirales bacterium | reverse complement strand
CCGCGATCTTCGGACTCTGCTCCGCGGTGATCCGCACCGGCATCGACCACGTCTTGAATGAAACGCGCCTGTTCGCACCCGCACCGGACTTCGCGCAGCGCGCCCGGCTCAATGCCCTGGGCGACTACGAAGCCATGTGGCAGCGCAGCATCGAGGACCCCGAAGGCTTCTGGGCCGAACAGGCCGAAGAGCTCGACTGGTTCAAAAAGTGGGACCGGGTGTGCAATGCCGAGAACGCGCCGCACTATAAGTGGTTCGAGGGCGGCCAGCTGAACGTGAGCCACAACTGTCTCGACCGCCACCTGGCCACGCCGCGCAAGAACAAGGCGGCCATCATCTGGGAGGGCGAGCCGGGCGACCAGGTAATCCTCACCTACCAGGAACTGCACCGGCGCGTGTGCCGCTTCGCCAATGCACTCAAGAAGCTCGGTGTGCAGAAGGGCGACCGTGTGGCCATCTACATGCCGATGGTGCCCGAACTCGCCATTGCGTGTCTCGCGCTCGCCCGCATCGGCGCGGTGCACTCCGTCATCTTCGGGGGCTTCTCGGCCAACGCAATCGTCGACCGCGTACACGACAGCGAAGCCTCGCTCGTGATCACCGCCGACGGCGGCTGGCGGCGTGGCGGCATTGTGGAACTGAAGCAGGCCGTGGACGAGGCGATGCCGCAGTGCCCCACCGTGCGCCACGTGGTGACCGTAAAGCGCACCGGCCAGGACGTACACATGGAGCCGGGCCGCGATGTGTGGTGGCACGACATCGTGGCCGAGGTGCCCGACACCTGCCCGGCTGAACCACTCGACGCCGAAGACAATCTCTTTATCCTGTATACGTCGGGCTCGACCGGCAAGCCCAAGGGCATCCAGCACACGACCGCGGGCTATCTGCTGGGCACCTATCTGACCAGCAAGTACGTGTTCGACCTGCGCGAGGAAGACACCTACTGGTGCACGGCGGACATCGGCTGGATCACCGGGCACAGCTATATCCTCTACGGCATCCTGGCCAATGGCGCCACCAGCCTGATGTACGAGGGCGCACCCAATCACCCCGACCCCGGCCGCTTCTGGGAAATCGTCGAGCGCTATCGCGTCAATATCTTCTACACGGCGCCTACCGCTATCCGCGCCTTTGCCAAGTGGGGCGACGACTGGCCCGCCAAGTACGACCTGTCCAGTCTGCGCCTGCTGGGCACCGTGGGCGAGCCCATCAACCCTGAAGCCTGGATGTGG
>CAYMLC010000605.1:1015-1835 GCA_964390765.1 uncultured Nitrospirales bacterium | reverse complement strand
CGGGCGGGCGGCTGGTGGTGGCACTCGGCGGCGACTTGCCCATTACCGACCGCTTGGAAAACATGTTTTCGCTTGAAGACGACGAGCCGCTGTTTGGCGAAGAGGGCGAAGTAGAAGGCGATGCATTGCCCGAGGGTGAGGCTGAAGGCGGCAGGACGGGCGAGGGCGAGGGCGAGAACGCGGGCGAAGCCGAAGGCGAGGTGTCGGCCGAGGCACCGCGCGACCGGCGCCAGCCCTTCCCCACCGTCTACATCGATGCGCGGTGGGGCGCGCCATTTGCCGGATACCGCTACGAGGGGTCGGCTCGTGCGACGGAAGCCGCCACGCGTGCGGGGCTGCCGCCTTCGATTCCCTGGGATGGGCTGTATGCGATCCCGAATCCAGGGCCCAAGTGGACAGTGCTATACCGCATCACGGGGCGGCCCGCTATTGTCGAGCGGACGATGGGCGAGGGCAGCATCGTGCTGGCGGCCGACACAAAGTGGCTGACCAACACGGCGCAGCGCGAGGCGCCACTCGGCGCGTTGGTGGCGTGGGCGGTCGGCCCGCATCGCGCGGTCGTGTTCTACGAAGCGCACCTGGGCGTACGCGAGCAAGCGGGCTATGTGCGCATGGCGCGCGACTATCGCCTGCACCTGCTGCTGCTGGGCGCGGCCGTGGTGGCGATGCTCTACCTCTGGCGCAGCGCCGTACCCCTGGTGCCGCGGCGCGACGAATGGGCGCGCGATGACGCGGCACTCGCCAGCGGCAAAGACCAATCGGCGGCATTGCGCAATCTGTTGCGGCGAAGTGTGCCGCCGGGCGATTTGCCTGCCGCGTG
>CAYMLC010000605.1:0-1005 GCA_964390765.1 uncultured Nitrospirales bacterium | reverse complement strand
CGTGCCTGGCGGCCTGGGAAGACCTGAACATCCGGCGCGCGCCAATGTCCGCGGAGCAGCGCGAACGGGTCGAAGCACTGGCGCATCGGCGGCGCCGCAACAAGCCTGAAGACGTGGTCGCGGCGTACAACGCGCTGGGCCAGGAACTGCACGAGAAGGAACGCCGGCGTGAGTGATTCGCTGCAACAGCTACAACAGGCGCTGCACCACGCACGCGCGGAGGTCGAGAAGGTTGTCATTGGTCAGGGGGCCGTGATCGAGCAGGCGCTGGTGGTGATCCTGACCAATCAGCATGCCCTGGTCGAGGGGGTGCCGGGCATCGCGAAGACGCTGCTGGTGCGCACGCTGGCCGAGGTCCTGGGCTGCGCGTTCAACCGCATCCAGTTCACCCCGGACCTCATGCCCTCCGACATTGTGGGCACGAATGTGTTCGACATGCGCGAGGGCAGCTTTCAACTCGTGCGCGGCCCCGTCTTTACCAGCTTTCTGCTGGCCGACGAAATCAACCGTGCGCCGGCCAAGACGCAGTCGGCCCTGTTGCAGGCGATGCAAGAGCGGCGCGTGACCATCGACCGCGAGACCTATCCCCTGCCCGAGAACTTCACCGTCTTTGCCACGCAGAATCCCATCGAGTACGAGGGCACCTATCCCCTGCCGGAAGCCCAGAAGGACCGCTTCATGATGAAGATCATCATGGACCCGCCCGACCGCGAGGGTGAACGCCTGCTGGCCGAGCGCGTGCTGCAGGACCACGCACCGGAAGACACGCTGGCGCGGGGCTCGGTGGCGCACGTGCTGAACGAGCAGACGCTGGCGAGTGCACGCACCGCGCTGCAGCAGGTGACCGTACGCCCGGAACTGGTGGACTACATCGTGTCGGTGGTGCGGCGCACGCGCGACCACAGCGGTATTCTCGCGGGTGCGGGACCGCGCGCCACGCAGGGGCTCTTGCTGGCGAGCCGGGCGCAGGCGGCCCTGGCGGGACGCGACTGCGTGAGCCCCGAC
>CAYMLC010000604.1:0-1837 GCA_964390765.1 uncultured Nitrospirales bacterium | reverse complement strand
AGCTTCGATACTCGCCGCCGACTTCAGCCGGCTGGGCGAAGAGGTGCGCGCGGCGGTCGACGCGGGCGCGGACTGGATCCACTACGACGTGATGGACGGGCACTTCACGCCGAACATCACGATGGGCCCGGCGATCCTGGCCTCGCTTCGCCAGCACTGCGAAGTGCCGCTGGACGTGCACCTGATGATCAGTGATCCGGAAGACTACATCGACGCTTTCGCGGACGCGGGCGCCGATGTGATCACGTTTCACGCCGAGGCGACGCGCCATCCACTGCGCCTGATTGACCGCATACGCGAGCGCGGGGTGAAGGCGAGCATCGCATTGAACCCGGCCACTCCGGAAGACGCGCTGGAGTATGTAGTCGAGGCGGTGGACATGGTGCTGGTGATGACGGTGAATCCAGGCTTCGGCGGACAGGCGTTCATCCCCGAGATGGTCGAGAAGATCGCCAACCTGCGCGCGATGCTGGGCGAACGCGACCTGGAAGTGGACGGCGGCATCGACCCTGAGAGCGCGGGCGTGGCGGCGCAGGCCGGGGCGAATGTGTTCGTAGCGGGTTCGTCGGTCTACGGGGCGGCTTCGTATCTGGAAGCGATCGAGGGCTTGCGGCACGCCGCCGAAGCGGTCGCCTGATTTCGCGCGTCGTCGGTTAGCGCGCGCCGGCGCCGGCCTTTTCTATGCCCTCCCAGCGCACGCGTCCATTCTCGTGGCGCAGCCACCAGCCGCGCTCGCTGACATCGCTGGGCACAATGAGCGTGGCGCGGCCGATGACTTCGCCACCGGCGACGGCCACCATCTCGCCCACCTCGGCGCCTACGGGCAATGGCGCCATCAGCGATGCGGGCACGCGGGGCACCAGCGTCAGTCCGGCTTCTTCGCTGGCGCGCGCAGTAACGATGAAGTCGCCCTCGAACACGGGGCGAATGCGGTTGGGCGTGCCATTGGGCAATCGGATCTCGGGGCCGGCCGTATCGCCGGCGCGTGCAAGGCGCATCCGGCGCGCCTGGGCGAAGCCCTCTTCGAGCAATTGTTCTGCGAGGTCGAATCGCTCCTGGCTGCCCGGCACGCCCATGACCACGGCCAGCAGGCGCAGACCATTGCGCTCGGCCGTAGCCGCCACACAGAAGCCGGCCGCGTTGATGTACCCGGTCTTGAGCCCATCGCAGCCGGGCATGTAGCGCATCAGCTTGTTCGTATTGCGCTTGAGCGGTTTATCCGGCGCCAGCTGAAACTGCGGCAGACCTAGCCAGTGCATGAGCCGCGGCCGCGCGAGCACCGCCCGCGAGAGCACGGCCATGTCGCGTGCGGTGGTCTGGTCAAACGCTTCACCCTCGTCGGGCGGCAGACCGTTGGTGCTGTGGTACTCGGTGTCCAGCATGCCGAGGGTCACGGCGCGCCGGTTCATGGCTTCGAGCGCGGCCCGTTCGGACCCCCACAATGCCTCGGCCACGGCGACCGAGGCATCGTTGGCGCTGGCCACCGCGATGCCGGGCAGCAGCGTGCCCAGCGGCCAGGTGTCGCCCTCTTCCAAGCGCAATTGGGTGCCGCCCATGTAGGCGGCCCAGGCACTGGTGGGGATAGGATCTTCGAGCGACCAGTCGCCCCGGTCGATGCCCTCGTCGACCAGCAGCAAGAGCTTGAGCTTGAGCATGCTGGCGGGCGGCCGGCGCAAATCCGCGTTCTGCTCGTAGAGCACGCGCCCGGTGGCGGGGTCCATGCACAACAGACTGATGGGCGGGTCGGTGTCTCCGGCACCCTCGCCCTCATCCGCCGGCGCCGGCACGGCGGCCGCCAGCGCGATCAATCCCACCACAAACACCAGGAACCGTACAC
>CAYMLC010000603.1:0-1858 GCA_964390765.1 uncultured Nitrospirales bacterium | reverse complement strand
GGCCGCTGACCGGGGTCGGCCCCGGCAATTACGCCACCTTCAATCCTCTCCACTGGACACCCTACGAGCAGACCTGGTTCGCCACCGAGGGCCGCCGCAACTTTCACGTGCACAATGACTACCTGGAATGGGCGGTCGAGGCCGGGCTGCCCGGCGCCGCTCTCTATACTGCGCTGCTGGTGGCCGGCATCGTGCTCGCGCTGCGGCGCGCCTTCTTCGACACCGACCCCGACGCGCGGCGGCTCGGTATCACGCTGGCCGCTGCGCTCACCGGGTTCGCGGTCGACGCCCTGTTCGGGTTCAACGGACGCGTGCCGGCATCGGCCTTGCTGCTGGCGCTGCTGCTGGGCGTGGCCTATCGCGAGAGCCGCCCCCTCACCCGGGTTTCGCTGCCACGGCTGGCCCTGCCCACCGCGGGCGCGGCCCTGCTCCTGCTGCTCAGCGCCGCCGCCGCCGTACTCACCTGGCAAGACTGGACCCGCGCGCGCCACGTCCAGCAGGCGGAAGGCACGCTCTACTACGCACGCCAGCAAAGCGATGCCGCGCGTGTGCGGCTGGCCCACCAGGCACGCGACCTCGTGCTGCCACACCTGCGCAATGCCGCGCGCGACCCCGCACCCGCGTTTATGCTGGCGCGCATCTATGACTTCCTGAACGCAGGCACCCTACAGGCCGATGCGCTGGCCGTGGCCAATGACTACCTCCCGCATCAGCCCGGCGTGCTGGCTGAGTTGGCGCGCCACCAGCGGCGCGCCGGGCGCGAGATTGCCGCGTTCAGCACCGCCGCCCGGGCCGCCGCGCTGTGTCCGCCGCTCGCGCAGCCACACCTGACCCTCGGCCTGATGGCGCTGGACGAGGCGCGCACGGCCCAGACCCCTGCTGCCTATGCGCGGGCACGCGAGCACCTCGAGGCCGCCATGAATCGTGGCGCGGGCACGCATACGCAGCTGGCCGAGGCGCGCTTTGGCGGCGGCGACTATGCGGCGGCCGAGGAATCGCTGCGCGCTGCGCTGGCACGCGGCGAGACGCAGCGCGAACTCTGGGTATTGTGGCGGCGCCTCGGCCTCGAACAGGGCCGGCAAGAAGCCGCGCGCACCGCGCTGGAAGATGCACGCGCACGCATGCGCCAACTGGGCGACGTGCGCTTCGTTGCGCAGGTCGAGATTGAACTGGCGCGCGTGCTGGATGCCGGCTTCGGCGCGTCGACGGCGGCCCGCGATCTGCTGCACGACGCGATCGCGCAGCGGCCCGGCGAGCTCGCGGCGTGGCGTGCGCTGGCCCACGTGCTGCCCGATGCCGAACGCAACGCGGAACTGGACGCTGTCCTGGCGCAGCAGGAGGCCACCCGCCTGCCGACGATTCTGACGCGGCTGCGCCTGGGCAGCGCCGGCGCGCTCTATGCCGCCACGCAAGAACTGGCGCAGCTGGCAGCACGCGAAGATGACCCCCGCGGCTATGGCTGGCAAACAAGAACAAGAGGACGTGTTTATACACCGGAAGACCAACAAAAACTCGATGAAATAAAAAATCAAATAGAAACTTATATTAACCGTTCCGATAAAGCTAATGCCAGAAGAGTTTCCGTAGAAACATTCTTGTTTAGATCTACAAAAGAAAAACATAGACAGGAAGATGAAGAGTATTTCCAGCAAAAAGATTTCCAGAGATCACTTATGTTTATAGCAATAGGTCTTGGTGTTATTGTCCTTCTCATATTACTATTCTTCTGGATTAGAGGAATAATAAGAGAAAGAAGAAGAAAGAAAGAAGAAGAGTTAGCAAGACAAAGACAGGCTATGAGAGAGGCCGCATTAAGAGCAGCAGAACAGGAAGGAGTAATCCTTGATATGTCACCGGA
>CAYMLC010000602.1:0-1866 GCA_964390765.1 uncultured Nitrospirales bacterium | reverse complement strand
CCGACCTATCATCTCGTGAAGAGCACGCCGAAGGTGACGGGTTTTCTCGGAGCGGAGAACCGTCCGAGCCCGATTTCCGAGAATGAGGCGCAGCGAATTCTGCATCAGGTGCAAGAAGGCGTTGAGCGTCCCAAGCCGACCGTGACCTTCGAGATCGGCGAACAGGTGCGCAAGGTGAATGAACTCGTAGGCGAGGTCAGCGCCGCCAGCAACGAGCAGGCGCAGGGCATCGGCCAGGTGAATACCGCGGTCGCGCAGATGGACCAGGCCACACAGGCGAACGCCGCCACCACCGAAGAGCTGTCGTCGCAGGCGGCTGAACTCAGCGAGATGGTGGGCGTGCTGACGCGGATACTCGAAGGCGCCGACCACGGCGGCGGCCGGGCCTCGGACCAGCCGGCCCGCCAGCGTGCCGAGTACATCGAAGCGCCGCAGGCCAGCCACACGCCGCCCGCCCGCGTGACCGAACGGCCCGCCCCACGCCATGAAAAGGTACGCACGGGCAATGGACACCACGCGCCGGCCCAGCCCGCCCATGCGGCCGCGGCCACGTCGCCCGAAGACATCATCCGTCTGGACGACGACGAAGAATTCTAATCCAGCGCTTCCCCCGGTTCCCCCCACCGGTTGCGTCGGCGGCTTCGGCTGCCGGCGCATCTTGCTGTCCGGGCGCTTGTGCCGGACGCATCGCCCGCGTATGCTCGCGCACAGCCCCAAAACCCAGTCCGAGAAGTCACGTGACCCAACCTGCGCCCCAACGGTCTGAAGCCGAGTCGGTTACACTGTCGCGCACCATCACCCGTACGCTTGTGCGCCGCATCGTCGACCGCGAATACGAACCCGGCACGCGCCTGCCCACCGAGCGCGAACTGGCCGCCGAGTTCGGCGTGGCGCGTCATGTAGTGCGCGAGGCGCTCAAGCGTATGGAAGCGCTGGGCATGGTGCGCATCCGCCAGGGCTCGGGCATTCTGGTCGAAGACCTGCAGATAACCGGCGGCATCGAGCTGTTCCACTCCATGCTCACGCGCGCCGACGGGTCCATCGACCTGCAGTTTCTAAAGGATGTGCTCGACTTCCGCCAGGAAATGTTGCGCAATATCGTGCGCTTGGTGGCCCGCCAGCGTACCCCGGACGAACTCGAACAAATGCGCGTGCTCGTGCATCGCCGGCGTCGCGCTATCGGCGTGCGCGACGAGACCGACGCCATCAACCGCGAGCTGTTCCGCCTGGTGGCGCGCGCCACCCACAACCGCGTCTACGAACTGGTCTTCAACACCATCGGGCAGATGTATATGCGGCTGCGGCCCGCCATCGAGATTCCCCAATCCGACAGTGTGCGCTATCAGGAACTGCTCGAGCATTTGCTGGAAGCGGTCGACCAGGGTGACGAGGAACTGGCCGGCTTGTTGATGGCGCGCTACGAGACCGCGCTCGATGCGACCCTCGACCAGGTGATGGCGAAGCTGGCCGGCGAAGCGGCAAAGGGGTGAAGCGGGCGGCTCGCCCCACCATCCATAGATGCAGGCCGCCACGTTGACGGCATGGTGTATCCGAACACCGGCAACCTGAACGTGCGGCCCAGCGCCGTCTATGGTTCAGACCGTTGCGCTGTCGCGTGGATAGGCCCACCGGCAGCCCGCGCGCACCACAAACCCGGCGGCTACCACACCCGCGGCGGCCAGCGCATAGGGCCAGCCGACCCACACGCTGAGGAAAGCGCAGCCACCCAGCCCCGCAATGGCGATGCCCGGCGGGAAGCGGCGTTGTTCGCGCGGCAGCCGCAGGGCGGCAAGATTCGTCATCGCGTAGTAGACCAGCACCGTGAAGGCCGAGAACAGCAAATTGTTCATCAGCAGCGAACTCTCG
>CAYMLC010000601.1:0-1881 GCA_964390765.1 uncultured Nitrospirales bacterium | reverse complement strand
CACGCACTTCGATTTCAGCCTCGACGGCCGTGTGGTCATCCTGGTGGATGACGTGCTGGCCGCGGGCCGCACCATTCGCGCCGCAATGGACGAGGTCTTCGACTATGGCCGCCCCGCGCGTATCCAACTGGCGTGTCTCATCGACCGCGGCGGGCGCGAACTGCCCATCCAGCCCGATTACCTGGGCTGGCGCGTGTCCACGACGCCCGATGATTGGGTGGCGGTGCGCATGACCCAGCACGACGGCGAAGATGCGGTGTTCCTGCAGCCCGGCGCCCGAATGCCGGCCGACGGCGCGGCGGATTCCACCCATGAGTGAGCCGGTGCGGGCGGCCCAGCCCGCGCGCGCGTGGACCCGCAAAGACCTTATCGGTATTCAGGAGTTAAGCCGCGAAGAGATCGAGGTGGTGCTCGACATCACGCCGCAGTTTCGCGAGGTGTCGGGCCGGAAGAGCGGCATCAAGAAGGTGCCGTTGTTGCAGGGGCGGCTGGTGGTGTTGTGGTTCTTCGAACCCAGCACGCGCACACGCACCAGTTTCGAACTGGCCGCCAAGCGCCTCAGCGCCGATACGCTCAGCTTCGCCTCCAGCATGTCGAGCCTGGTGAAGGGCGAGACCCTGCACGATACGCTCGACAATATTGAGGCCATGAACACCGACGTCATCGTGCTGCGCCACGGCATGGCGGGCGCCGCGCATCTGCTGGCGCGTGACCACGGCTCGCACATCGTGAATGCGGGCGACGGCCTGCACGAGCACCCGACCCAGGCGCTGCTCGATGCCTTCACGATGCGCGAGCACATCCGCGCGCGGCGCGGGCCCGACGCCACACTCGACGGCGTGCGCGTGGCAATTGTCGGCGACATCATGCACAGCCGCGTGGCGCGCAGTAACATCTGGTGCCTGCAGAAGCTGGGCGCGCAGGTGACCCTGTGCGGCCCGCGGACCTTGATACCGCCGCACATCGAAGCCACGGGCGTGCACGTTTGCCATCGCCTGGAAGAGGCCCTGGTCGACGCCGATGTCATCTACGCGCTGCGCATTCAACTCGAACGGCAGGAGGCGGCGCTGTTTCCCAGCATCCGCGAATACATCCGCCTCTACCGCATCGACACCCGCTCGCTGCAGGCCGCACCGCAGCACGCCTTTGTCATGCACCCCGGGCCGATCAACCGCGACCTCGAACTCTCCACAACCGTGGCCGACGGGCCGCGCAGCGTCGTACTCGAGCAAGTGACCAATGGCGTGGCCGTGCGCATGGCCGTGATGCACCTGCTGGTGAACGGCAACCCCTAGCAGCCCGTGGCCGACCAGACGACCGCCTCGGGTGCGCCCGCAAGCAATGCGCCTGATACCAGCACGGTGCGCGACGTGCCGGGGGCCAGTTCATCGAGCAAACACAAAGCGCCGCCCGCGCCACAATCGGGCCCGTCCGTCGTTTGTCAGAAGCCCTCGCCTGGCGCCAACGACGAAAAGCCAATCTCAATCAGCGCATGGCCATTCGGCAATTCCCAACCGGCGCCCGATCCTTCGAGTGCCACCTTCGCTGCATCTGCGGGCCAGGCCCAGCCCAACAGGCACAGCAGCACCGCGCCCAACGCGCCCATCCGTGGCGCACGCATGGCCATTCTCCCTCGCTTCCCCTTCTGATACTGCGTACAGCTAGACCACCACACCGCCCCAGAGCCTAGCACGAAGCGGCCGTGTTCGCCGTTAAATTTCGGTTTGCAGGCGTGGGGTGTAACCGGCGCGGCCCCGTGGCGCACTTCGCCAACGTAATGTCCACGGGAGGCGCACACATGGCGCAGGCACACATCAAGACGGGCGTGCAATGGATACTGGCCGCGGTGGGCGTGGCCACGCTCGTGGTGGCCGTGGGCGC
>CAYMLC010000600.1:0-1886 GCA_964390765.1 uncultured Nitrospirales bacterium | reverse complement strand
GACTTGGTGGCGCTGCTCGGGCAACTCGAGGTCGACCAGGAGATTCCCGGCGAGCTGTACCGCGCAGTGGCCGAAGTGCTTGCCTTCGTCTACCGGGTGAACCAGCGCATGGGAACCTGACGGCCGCAGGCCGTGCTAGACTGCGCGCATGCGAAGGGACGCATGCGGGCAGGGAGCGATTCGCGCGATCGTTGTGATGGGGGCGGTGGTGGCCGTGTTGTTGTTGCTGGTGGCCCTGGGCCTTAACCTCACGCTGTCGCCGGATGAAGGTGAGCGCGTGGGCGAGGTGGAGGCCCGGACGGCCTTTGACGGCGCGCGCGCCTATGCGCACGCCGAGGAGCTGGTGGCACTCGGGCCCCGGCCGCCGGGCAGTGAGGGTGCGGCGGCGGCGCGCGCCTACATCACCGACGCACTCAAGGCGATGCGCCTGTTCGCGACACCTCTCCCCCACGCCGCGACCACACACCTGAGCCTCTATGCCGAGGCCGCCGGACAACGGCCTGGTCTCATCATTGTTGCGGCGCCCTACACCACAGCGCCAGACGTCGATACCGAGGGCGCCAACTTCTCGGCCGCGCCGTCGGGCTGGCTGCTGGAACTGGCGCGCGTGGTCGGGCGGCGGCCGCCGGGCATGTCGGTCGGGTTTACCTGGCTGGGCGATATGGCCCTCGACGCACAGGGCGGAGCCGAGGCGCTGGCGGGCTGGTTGAACGAAACCGGGCGTGCCGCGCGCGTGCACAGTGTCGTGCAGACGCATCTGATCGGCGACTGTTATCTGAGCATCGCTGCGGACATCGCGGCGCCGCCCGCCCAGCGCCAGGCGCTGTGGGACACCGTGCAACGACAGGGTTATCGCGAACACTTCGGACGGATGCCGCAGCGCGTGAGCGAGACGCCGCTGGCCCTGCGTGCGGCGGGCCTGCCGGTGGTGACGCTGTGGGACCTGCGCTATGGCGGCAGCGTGGCCCAGCACGCACAACTCCTGCATTCGCCGGAGGATACGCTGGAGAAGGTGTGTGCCGGCAGCTTGCAGGCCGTGGGCGACGTTCTCTATGCTTCGCTGGCCGCGCTGGAGGCAGCGCCCAAGGAACCGCCCGGATGACGGTCGACGTGCACACCGAACTGCCCTGGCTGCGCACGGTACCTCCCGACGAGATGCGCCGCATCTTCGACGCGCTTTACCGCGCCCATCACCTGATTGGCGACATCACCGACCTCGACAGCCTGCTCGAGCGCATCATGGTGGAGGGGCGACGCGCGGCCCATGCGGAAGCGTGCGCCCTCATGCTCTTCGATCCGGTGAATGAAGAGTTATACTTTCGCGTGGCGCTGGGCGACACCGGCGACCAGGACGCACTGATACGCGAGGTGCGCCTGAAGCTGGGCGAAGGCGTGGCGGGCATGGCGGCCGAAGGGCGCACGCCAATCAATGTTCCGGACGCCAAGAACGACCCGCGCGTCTATCGTGGGGCCGACACCGTCAGCCATTTTGAGACCCGCAATCTGCTGGCGCTGCCGCTGCTCGACCACGACCAACTGGTCGGCGTGATCGAGGTGGTGAACAAGGTCGACGGTGACCAGTTTACCGATACCGACGAGCACGTGATGGAGATGTTCTCTTCACTTGCAGCCAACGTGCTGGCGAATGCGCGCCTTATCGAAGACAACCTGCGGCGCGAGCGGCTGGCGGCCGTGGGCCAAGCCGTGACCGGACTCTCGCACCACACGAAAAACATCATTACGGGAATGACCGGCAGCGTCGACTTGATCGACCAGGGCCTGCGCGAGGGCGAAACCGAACTGTTGCGGCGCAGTTGGCCCATCTTCAAGCGCAGTGCCAAGCGGGTGTCGCACTTCGTGCAGGACATGCTGAGCTTCTCGAAGCC
>CAYMLC010000599.1:0-1887 GCA_964390765.1 uncultured Nitrospirales bacterium | reverse complement strand
GCTGGCCTTGCCCCTGGCGGCACCCTCGAGCTGGCGCGCGGCAGAGGCCATCGCCCGGCCTGCCGGGCGCCTGGGGCTCTATCTGGAAGACAAGGGCCTGTTGCGTGTGCCGCTCGAACGCCTGCTCGAGCACGGCAGCAGCGGCGTGCGTGCGGCCGCACTCGATGGTCTGGAAGCGCTGCACGCCCCCGAGGCGATTCCCGCGGTCTCGGCGCTTGCGCACACCGCCGCGACGCCAGAAGAGCGCCAGCATGCAGCGCGGGTGGCCAAGGCCTTACGCGGCGCAACCCCCACGCCGGAACAGGTGCGTGAACAGGGCCGGCGCATCGAGGCCCTCGAGCAAGAGCGCGACACCTTGCGCGAACGCCTCGATGCCTTGGAAGAGAAGCTCGAGGCCGTCGCCGAGCGGGCCGCGGCCGGGGTCCCGGAGGCAGCCGAATAAGCGACTGCGCGGGCGGTACCCACTGAGAGACACAACGCGACAACAGGGGATGAGGCAAGCATGATTTTCGTCAAGACATTCAAGGGCTACGAAGACAAGACCGCCGACCTCGACAAGGTGGTCAATGACTGGGTGACACAGCACGGCGTCGAAGTGGTCGACGTGAAGAGCGTGCTCGCGCACGAGCCCGACGGGCGCGCGAAGATGGGCGACCTGCTGTACACGGTGCTCTATAAGGCGCCAACGGCCGTCGACTAGCGGCCCCCTGGGGGCAGGCGCCTGCAAGACTCCTGCAACGTTCTTTGCAACGCGCTGTTAGACCGCGTCCTCGTAGAACCGGGGGCGCGTGCGGTCGAAGCGCTCGCGCGCCGGTGCCTGCTCCGCCTCGATAGAGACCGCATCGCGTCCGGCTTCAATCTGCTCGCGCAACCAGGGCGAGCCGCCGGCCAGCAGGTCGAAGAACGCCGCGCGCCACGCAAAGCGCTCGGGATGCTGCGCGCGCATCGCAGCCAGCAACGCCAGTGCCGTGGTAAACGGACGCGCCGCGTGGGGGTCGTGCACGAGCATGCGGATACCGCGGCAGGTCTGCCCTTCGTAGCGCGGTGCACTGGCCTTGCCCGGAATGCTGCGCGGCACGTAGGGCTGCGGTTCAAGCGTGATGCCCGGCCGCGCCTCGGCGGGCACCGCCTGAATGATGGCGGGAACATCGAGCCAGGGCGCGCCAATCAGGCGAAACGGCGTATCCGTACCGCGGCCTTCGTTCAGGTTGGTGCCTTCGAACAGGCACATACCCACATACAGCAGGCTGGTGGTGAAGTCGGGCAGGTTCGGCGATGGCGGCACCCAGGGCAGACTGGTCTGGTCGTAGAGATGCGCGGGCCGCCAGCCATGCAGCCGGCTCACCTCCACCCGTACCTCCGCGCAGGCATCGTCGTATCGGCGAAACCACTCCGCCAACTCGCCCATGGTCATGCCGTGCCGCGCCGGAATGCGCGCCGAGCAGACAGGTGAATCGGTGCGCGTGGCGACGGGCCCTTCCAGCACCTGGCCGCCCAGGGGATTGGGCCGGTCCAGCACATACACCGGCACCCGCGCGCGTGCGCACGCCGCCATGCAATCGCGCATGGTCGCCATATAGGTGTAGTAGCGCGCGCCCACGTCTTGCAGGTCGACGACGAAGCGGTCTACGTCGGCCAGTTCGCCGGCCCGCGGCGCTGTGCGCTCGCCATAGAGGCTGACAATAGGAATAGGCCCTGCCTGACCCTCGACGCGTTCGCCGGCCTCTGCCTGCCGCGCAAAGCCATGCTCGGGACTGAACAGGCGCACGATACGGGTCGACGGTGCGAAGCCGAACACATCGAGCAAGGGCCGCCGCAGTTGGTCGACCGCCGCCGTGTTGGTCAGCACCGCCATCTGCTTCGAAAAAGACATCTGAAATCGGAGTC
>CAYMLC010000598.1:0-1888 GCA_964390765.1 uncultured Nitrospirales bacterium | reverse complement strand
GTGGTGTGGCGCGTGCCAGTCCACGTCGATGCGCACATCGATCACATCCAGCGCGCGATAGAGCGTGGTCTCGACGATGGCCTGGCTGGTGCCCCACGCGAGGTCGGCGCGTACCCGCGCCAGCACATCACCGGCCTCGACCACACGCACCCGCCGTGCGGCAAAGCGCCCGGCTTCGTTCTGGCGCATGGCCCCGCCCGTGCCCAAGGCGTCGGCGCCGTCAAAGACCGCCGCCAGGTAGGCGCCGCCCGCCAGCAACTCTATGTGGTGGCGCACATCGTAGAGGCTGCGCGGCAGGCCCGTGTAGGGGTCGAAGGTGATGCGCCAAGGATCGTTCTGCAGGATACGCTGGGTGCCTTCCAGGTCCTGCGTACGGTGCACGTGGCGCTCGCCCGTGCGCGCCGAATACACCCGATAGCCCATCGCCGGCACCTCGGCCACAAAGGCGTGGGCCCGCTCGCCCGGCGTGGCGCCGCGCACGGTCTGGCTCTCCACCGGCTCATCGGTATCGTCGTAGAGTTGCCACGCGTCGGCCAGGCCCTGCGCCAGCCGGTCGTCCACCGTCACGGGCTGGCGCACCGGCCACGTCATCGGATTGAAGACCACCACCGTATTGCCGCCGTCCTGCGTGTCGATGTCGCGCGCGATCGCCTGGGCCGAGGCCTGGCTGATCGAGCGGGCACGATGCCGGGCCCCGCCCAATTGGTCGCGCGCCGCCTCGTAGGCAGTGGCTGAACCCGCGCCGCTCAGCAACAGGTGCGTCTGGTTATCCAGCAGATTGCGCCACGAACGGTCGAGGTGCACCGTCGGAAAACGTTCTACGCCCAAGAGCCACGCCGCGGTGGCAAAGCGCTCGGCCTCGAGCAGCGCATGTTCGGTCTCGCGAATCACACGCTTGATTCCGGCGTGCGTGGCATAGCCGCCCAGGGCCGGCTCGTAGAGGCCGCCGGTATAGTCGTGTGCAGCGCCATCCGCCTCGAACGCTTCGAAGGCGCGTGCCAGACTGGTCCAGCCCACATTGCTGCCGCACGCGTCCAGCGCCTCGCGCACCGTGGGCAGCTTCTTTTCGCTGAAGTGCGTGGTACCCGCCGTAAACAGTGCCACCAGCGCGCGCGTGTCATCGATTTCGGCGTCGGTCTCGCCCGCTTCAATGGCCGCCTCGGCCGTGGGATAGTCGCTGCCCACCCGATAACAGCGCGCCGCGGGCAGGCCGCTGCCGTCGGCCGAGCGCCAGAAATAGACCGGGGCAATGCCGCGGCGCACCACCACGCCGCGCACGCCCAGCTTCACCAGGATCTGGGGCAGCGTGGCGGGCAAGTCGGCCGCGGTGGTAAAGCATGCGATGCGCGCGGCGCCGCCCAGGTGCTGCGCCAGCCAGCGCTGCGCCAGGAGCCCCTGCCTCACCAGCGCCTCGCCGCTGGCCGTATATGCGTCCGGTTCGACCCAGAACGCACCAAAGGTTTCCCAGCGGTGCGTGGCCAGATGTGGGCGCAGGGCATCGAGCAGGCCGGGCTCCACCTGTTGCACCCAATCCAGCACGCCCGTCGCGCCGGTGGCGAAGTGCGCGG
Source organism: uncultured Nitrospirales bacterium (assembly GCA_964390765.1). Lineage (GTDB taxonomy): Bacteria > Hydrogenedentota > Hydrogenedentia > Hydrogenedentales > JAGMZX01 > CAYMLC01. Next base: position 320 of record CAYMLC010000598.1, on the reverse strand, counting down.
CCGGGTCCGCCTCGAGCGCCTCGGCAATGTGGCGCAGCGACGTGCGCACGTTCTCGAGGCCGGCGTCCCACCGCCATCCGGGGCGCGGGGCAAGCGGCAGCAGCCCGGTGCAGAAGACATTGGGATTCGGCGTATCGTTACCCATCGGGCGGCCTCCCGCGTGTCGGCCGGGTCAGCGGCCTTCGCTTCGATAGCGCGCGACCTGCTGATCGATAAAGGCCTGACCGCCCACATGCACACTACGGTAGGCGGCGGGGTGCACGCCCTGTGCCGAGAGATCCGCTACAGCCGCCGCTTGATCACTCCAAAGTATATAGGCG
>CAYMLC010000597.1:0-1891 GCA_964390765.1 uncultured Nitrospirales bacterium | reverse complement strand
GTTCGAGCAGGGGCGCGATGCCCCCTTCCTTCGCGGCGAGGGTCAACTCGTCGATGAGGTGCACGAAATTGAAGATGGCATTGCGCGCGCGCGGCGACAGCGACTGGTCTTGGTCGACTTCGCGGCACACCTGAAACAAGGGGCACTTGCGCGCGGCGGCGTATTCTTCCAGCGTCTGCAGTGTGCTGGCGCCAATGCCACGCGCCGGCACATTGATCACGCGGCGCAGCGCCACGTCGTCTTCCGGCACGACCAGCAGCCGCAGGTAAGCCAGCAGGTCCTTCACTTCCTTGCGGCTGTAGAATTTTACCCCGCCCACCACCACATAGTTCAGGCCGCGCGTACGCAGCGCTTCTTCCAGTTCGCGGGCCTGGGCATTGGTGCGGTAAAGCACGGCCACCTGGTTCAACTCGGCGCCGCTCTTCACGATATCGTCGACCACAAAGCGTGCCTCGTCGCGGCCGTCTTCCGCATCGAACAGGCGCACTTTCTCGCCCCCGGGCTGGTGCGCGCGCAAGGTCTTGCCCAGGCGCTGGCGGTTGTTCGCCACAACCGCATTCGCCACATCCAGAATGGCCTGCGTGCTGCGGTAGTTCACCTCCAGCTTGAAGATGTTCGCCTCCGGAAAGTCATCGCCGAAGTCGAGGATGTTGCGGATGTCGGCGCCGCGCCACGCATAGATGCCCTGGTCCTCGTCGCCCACGGCGAACAGGTTGCCGTGGGCCGCCGCCAATGCACGCGCCAGACGATACTGCGCGTGGTTCGTGTCCTGATACTCGTCGATCAGCACATGCCGATAGCGGCGCTGCCAGCGCCCGGCGGCCTCGGGATGCTCTTCGAGCAGGCGCACGCTCAAGAGCAGCAGGTCATCAAAATCAACACTGGCCGTGCGCTGCAGGATTTCGTGGTACCGGTTCCACACGGCGCGCAACGCCTCGTCCTCATCTTCGCCCGGCTTGGCACACTGCTGCTTGTACGCACTCATGCGCCACAGCGCCACGCGCGGGGTCAAAGTCTTCAGGTGGTCCGGCAGCTCCTGCACCAGCTTCTTCAGCAGTGCCCGCTGGTCCGTGTCGTCGAAGACCGAGAAGTCGCGCTTATAGCCCAGCCGCTCGATATCGCGCCGGAGCAGATACAGGCCGAAGCTGTGGAAGGTACCCAGATAGGCGGGCACCCGATCGAGCCCGAGGCGCGCGGCAAAGCGCAGGCGCATCTCGCCGGCGGCCTTGTTCGTAAAGGTGAGCGCCAGCAGATGGCGCGGGTCGACACCGCACTCTTCGACCAGCCACACCAGCCGCTCGACAATGACCGTGGTCTTGCCGCTGCCGGCGCCGGCCAACACCAGGTTGGGCCCGTCGGGCGCGGTTACGGCGGCTTGCTGTTGGGGGTTCAGTGCGTTCATGAAGCGGGACCCGTGGGGGCGGAAGATGCGGTTCAAACGCGCTAGGGTAGGCTGGCAGCCGCAGCGATTCAAGGCGCGCCAGCGGCCGGCCAGGGGGCGCACCAAAATCTACCAGCCTGCTCCGAAATGTAAAGTATTGTGTGCATGGCCTTTCCGTGCTACCCTGCATCTGCGCGTATGCGAGAGGGATTGCATGGGGAGACTTGCCAGCCGTCTGCAGTACGAGTGCCTGCGCGCCGTGACACCCTATGTCTACGGCGACGTGCTGGACTTGGCCTGTGGGCGCGCCGAGCTGCTGAATGTGGCCAATGGCCGTATCGGCAGCTATACCGGTGTCGAATTGTCGGCCAATCGCGTGCGGCAATTGCGCGCCGCCTATCCGCGCCACCACTTCGTGCAGCGCGACCTCGATACCGACTGCCTCGACTTTGAGCGCCGCTACGACACGGTGCTGCTGATCTCGGTGATCGAGCACATCTACAACCAAAA
>CAYMLC010000596.1:0-1901 GCA_964390765.1 uncultured Nitrospirales bacterium | reverse complement strand
TCAGCCGCGCGCGCATCGTGGCCCAGGGCGATCCCCCCTCTCCCACGCGCCCGCCCGAAGGCTGCCGGTTTCACCCGCGCTGTCCGTGGGCCATCGAAGCGTGTGCGGCGGCCCTGCCACCGGCTGAGACCGTGAGCCCGGGCCATACCGCACGCTGCATACGTCTCAATTCAGTCAAGTATGGAACATAAAACGGCGATAATTTGACATATCGCCGATTATCGGATACAGTGCCGGTGGAGATGGTGGTGGCGATGACCTGTCCGGTCCTGCCGGCGGGCCGGTGGGGGCGCGCCGCAGTGCCCGCGAGGATGGGCTGCAGGCACGAGGTCGTTCGCGGCCGCCCCCCAGTGCCGGCCCCCGTACCGGCGGCGGACCGCGCTGGATGGGACACGCAGTCGTATTCATGGGGCGAGGCGTGCCGGAATGCATAACTCCGGCACGCCTCTCTTTTTGCGGTTTGGATTGGGCGCGACGCGGTAGGTTGAGGGTGGCGATTGGGGAAGGCCCGCGCCGCGCCCAAAGACGAGTTGTGGGGCCGCTACGACCGCATGGCGCGCAGCGCCTCGAGCGTCTCGCGGAGCTGCTGGCGCACCTCACCGTTGCCCGATATGAAGTCGCGCAACGCTTCGCGCTGTTCCGCCGACAGCCCGAGGCTGGCCCCGTTCTCTCGGAAGGCCTGCAAGCGCTCCATCACCGTTTCGCGTTGCGCCGCCTGCAAGGCGACCCGGTTCTCGAGCACCTCGCGCAAGATGGCCTCCTGCTCGGGCGTCACCACCAGCCGTGCCTCGTCGACGGCCAGCGCCACCAGCACCGCGGCATCGCCGATGGCGTCGCCGAGCGCACCAGCCGCCGCATCGATCTCCTCGACCACGGGCGGTTCGGCCAGGGTCGCCGCGCGCAGGCCGTCCTTGGCCGCCTGTACTGCTTCGGCAGCCGCGGCCAGGTCTTCGCGGTAGGCTTCCAGAATCGCGGCCAACTGCTCGCGCTGGCCTTCCGTCAGTTCAACGGTATCGAGCAGTTCGAGCTGACTGCGCACGAAATCGCGCCGCTCCTGAAACACGCCGCGTGCTTCACCACGCAGGTCTTCGGCGGCTTCCAACTGCTCGGGACTGAAGGTGCTCTGCGCGAAATCCTCGCGCGCCGTGCGTTGCTGCTCGACCAGGTCGGCCAGGTCGTTGCGCAGTTGCGCTTGCTCCATGGCCGGACAGCCGGCCAGCATGATCGTGGCGGTTAGCGCGGTCACCAGCACCGTGGGCCGCATGCTGAACAGGTTCATGGCTCTACACTCCAAGAAGGGTTGTGGGGTTGCTGCTTCATTCGGTGTCCGCGGATACCACCCCCGAAGTGTGCGGCCCGTGCGCCGGGGTTACAGGCCGCCCGATGCCCGCCCCCTCTGCTAGACTTGGCCGCGTCATGCCGCGCTTTCTGCTGATAGGCCTCGATGGCGCCGAACCCACGCTGCTGGCCCCCTGGATGGACGCCGGGCTGCTGCCGCACCTGGCCGGCCTGCGGGCGCGCGGTGCGCTGTTGCCGTGTGCCAGCGTCGTACCGCCGGTCACGTTCCCGGCATGGACCACCTGCGTATCGGGCGTGAACCCGGGCCGCCACGGGGTCTTCGATTTCACCGAGCCGGTGCACGGCGAGCACGCGCTGCGCTGGGTCAACGGCAGCTTCCGCAAGTCGGCCGCTGTCTGGAACGTGTTGCACGCCGCGGGCAAGCGCAGCATCGTGCTGGGCGTGCCGGGCACCTGGCCGCCCGAACCCATCGACGGGGTCTTCGTGAGCGGTTTCGATTCGCCCGTGGCCACCGCGGTTGACCCCGGCTTTGTGCACCCGCGCGAGGCCTGGCCGCGGGTGCGTGGCTGGCGCTTCGCCGAACTCGACGAATCGAATGTGGG
>CAYMLC010000595.1:0-1913 GCA_964390765.1 uncultured Nitrospirales bacterium | reverse complement strand
TGCGACAGGACGACCTGGAAGATGTCGCCCGCGCGGATGTATTCCTTCGCCCGTTCGACCGCCGCGCAGTATGCGTCGCGCGTGCAGTTGGCGGTGGCTTCGCCGGTCTGCGTGGTGGCCGCGGCGGCGGCCTGGGCGTGCACGTCGAGCGGGGCATCCAGCTTCGCCTGCAGCGCATCGATCTTCGCCACGGCCGCGTCATACGCGGCGTCGGCGTCTTCGCCCACTTCCACGTGCGAGACCAGCATGATGCGGTTGTTCGCGTGGTCGAAGATCAGCAGCGTGTCGGTGAGCAGGAAGTACAGGTCGGGCAGGTTCAGCTCGTCGGGGTTATCGTCGGGCAGCCGCTCGAAGAAGCGCACCTGGTCGTAGCCGATATAGCCGGCCGCGCCCCCGTGAAAGGCGGGCAGCCCCGGCACGGCCACCGGCTGATAGCCGCGCATGAGCGCGCGCAGCGCGTGCATGGGATTGTCGTGCTCGAAGGTCTCCGTCGTACCGTCGCGCGTGATGCTCACGGCGCGGCCCTTGCTCTTGAAGACGACCGAGGGATTCGCGCCGATGAAGGTGTACTGGCCCAGGCGCTCGGCCTGCTCCACACTTTCGAGCAGGAAGCTGTGCGACGCGCCGGACGCCACGCGCAGGTAGGCGGTCACCGGTGTCTCGAGGTCGGCCAGCACCTCCTTGTACACCGGCACCAGCGCGCCCGGTGTGGCCAGTGCGCGGAAGCCCTCGCGCGTGGGGTGGATGGTCTGCATCGCCGCTAGTCCTTGGCCACGCCATCGCCCGCGAGACGCACGGTGCCGTCGTCGTCTACGGTGCGGTAGAAGCAACTGGTCTCGTTGGTATGGCAGGTGGGGCCCACCGGGTCGCACTGCACCACCAGGGCGTCGCCGTCGCAATCGATGCGCACACTTTTCACGTGCAGTACGTTGCCGCTCGACTCACCCTTGATCCACAGCTGCTGCCGCGAACGCGACCAGAACGTGGCCCGCTTCGTCTCGAGCGTCATGCCCAGCGATTCGCGGTTCATGTAGCCGACCATCAAGACCTGGCCGGTTTCGTGGTGCTGGATCACGGCGCACACGAGGCCGTTGGCGTCGTACTTCAAGAGGTCGTCGAGTTGCAGTGTATTGGCGTGCATGACAGTCGTATTCCTATCGCGGCGCGTGCGCGCGGCACGGCACAGGCGGATGGCGCATCGGATTGCAGTGGAAATGTGCGGCAGGGGGAAAGCCTAGCAAACGCGCGGGAAACGCGGCTAGGCGTGGCGGTGGCTTCGCCATCGGCGCGCGGGGACGGGGCGGCTAGGCATGGACAAACACCCGCACGGGCACGCCGTGCTCCTGCAGGTACTGGCGCGCATCGCCGATGGTGTATTCGCCGAAGTGGAAGATGCTGGCCGCCAGCGCTGCATCTGCGCCGCCCTCTTGCAAGGCCGCGCGCAGGTGCTCCAGGTTGCCCGCGCCGCCACTCGCAATCACCGGAATGCGCGTGGCGTCGGCCACGGCACGCGTGATTTCGAGGTCGTAGCCGTCGCGTGTGCCGTCGGCGTCCATCGCCGTCAGCAAGATCTCGCCGGCGCCGCGCTGCTCCACCTCCTGCGCCCAGGCCACCGGCTCGAGGGGCGTCTCGCGGCCGCCGTCGCGCCCGCCGTGGCTGCGCACCATATAGCGGCCGTCGGCCTGGCGCTTGGCGTCAATCGCCACTACGATGCACTGCGATCCAAAACGCTCGGCCGCCTGCGTCACGAAATCGGGATTCTGAATGGCGGGGGTGTTGATGCTCACCTTGTCGGCGCCTGCATTCAAGAGGTTGCGGATATCTTCGAGTGTGCGGATGCCGCCGCCTACACACAGCGGCATAAACACCTGGTCCGCCGTCTGCCGCACCACATCGAGCATCGTATTGCGGTT
>CAYMLC010000594.1:0-1922 GCA_964390765.1 uncultured Nitrospirales bacterium | reverse complement strand
CCGGTGCAGCTGCCCGGGCCACATGGTCGAGCGCGGCGCCGCCCAGCCCCGCGTGAAAGTGGGGGTCGTGCGGGTACGCCTGGGCACCCGCTTCCAGCGCCGCCTGCACCAGTGTCTGCTGCCCCGGCAGGCTGCTGCCGGCGTACTGCAGCGCATCGGCCAGGGTGCGCGTGGCGGCGTCGAACCCGGCGAATGCGCGCGGCTGCGCCGGCAGGGCCACCAATGCTTCGAGCAGGCTATCGAGCCGGGCCTCGCCCGCAAGCGCCTGCGCCCGCGCATGGCCGGCGGCGGCCACCCGTGCGCGCAGGGGTTCGTTGTCGAGATAGTGCGCAAGGCGCTCTTCCAGATTGTGCTCGTCGTAGAAGACCGCCTCGACCCCGTCGGCCAGCCAGTCGTGCGCCTCTTCGTTGTCCGCTTCGACGAAGAGCAACGCGCCACAGGCCAGCGCCTCGAAGCAGCGCAGGTTCATCTCGCCGCGCAAGGTACAGTTGAACGCGATCCGCGCCCGGCTCATGTACCGCGCGTACACCTCTTCTTCCAGGTTCGCGTACACCTGCACGTGACGATCGCGCTTGAGCGCGGCCACCCGATCGAGCAGGCGCCCGCGCCGCACGTGCACCGCATGGTTCAGGTTGCCGGCGAAGAGGATGTCGATATCGCGCGGGGTGCCGTGGTGCTTGTGCAGGCCGGTGCGCGCGCTGTAGAGCGGGCCGATGTAATGCGCCGTGGCGCCCGCCAGACGCAGGGTGCGTGCGCCCGGCCGGTCGCATACCACGCGGTCGTAGCGGGCCAGGTTGTGCGCGAGCTGCGGGTAGTAGATGGACCAGTCCGACACGATGGCCGCGGTGGGCACGGGGCTGTCTTCGATGTGCGGCGGCGGCGGGCAGACCTCGGGACACCACACGACGAACAGGTCGATGGGCCAGTCGCGTTGGATGCGCGCCAGCACTTCGGGTGCGCTCTCGTGCGCGGCGCAGGTGTAGTCGCCGGGCGCGTCGATGGCCAGGGTGCGCACCACATGTCCGCGCAAAGAAGTGTAGTGTTGCAGCGGTTCGCCCGGCGTGCCGAAGGGCCGCCCCATCATCAGCACGTTCATGCCGGTGCCCCGGCGCGCCCGGCGGCCAGCGCGTGCAGCGTGCGCACGTCGCACGTGTCGGTGGCCAGCGCGTGCATCCAGCGCACATAGCCGGGGTCATCGAAGGCGCCTAGCAGCCAGCGGGCGCCGGTCAGGGCGTGGCCGCCTTGCGCCTGGTCGAGACACTGCGCCGCGGTCGCCTCGTGGCCGCTGCACAGCGTGGCCAGGTTCAGCCAGAGCGCGGGGGCATCGGGCGCCAGCGCCACGGCTTGCCGCTGCCACGTGAGGGCGCGTGCACGGGTGTCCTGTGTGTTCGGCACGGCCCCGGCATACAGCGCGCGCACCGCCAGGGCCGCGGCCCCGGCCAATACCTCGGGCGATTCCGCGTGGGCATGGGCCAGCGCCTCGGCCCGCTGCAGCGCGGCCGCCTGTTGCGGCGCATGGATACCGCGCAGCGCCGCGCCTATCTCGGCCGCCGCGCGCGTCTCGGGGTCGAGCGCGTGGCAGGTGCGTGCCGCGCCCACCTCGCACCGGGCCAGATCGTCGAGCAGCATCGAAAGGCGCGTGGCCGGGGCGAGCCGGGCCAGTGCCGCGCGGCCGCCCGCCTGCAAGCGCGTGCGCCACGCCGCATCGGCCAGCACCGCTTCGAGCCGCGTCTCGAAATCCTCGCTGTCGTAGAGCACCACCTCTTCATCCGGCGCGAGGTAACGCCGCGCTTCTTCATTGTCGCGCTCGAGCAAGAGGGGCGCGCCACAGGCCCACGCCTCGAAGCAGCGCAGATTCAATTCGCCGCGCACGCTGTGGTTGACAACCAGCCGCGCGCGGTTCAGCAGCCGCGTGTAGTCTT
>CAYMLC010000593.1:0-1929 GCA_964390765.1 uncultured Nitrospirales bacterium | reverse complement strand
GCGGCATGCGCTACTACCTGAGCGACCACCTCGGCTCACCGCGCGGCATCGCCGACAACACGGGCGCGCTCATCGAAGAACGCGAATTCCTGCCCTACGGCAACCTGCGCGCCGGCGTGGGCAAGTCTGTGTGCTTTTCGTAGGCCGTGTTAGCAGACATGGTCTGTCGGGGCCGCGCCACCCGACGCTTTGTCTGGAGTGGGCGCCGGGGTCTCAGTGCAGCCCCGGGTAGAGTTCCGGCCGCCGGTCGGCGAAGAGGTCGTTGTAGTCGGGCACGGCCTTGTCGTCGGCGTCGCCGGGGTCGATTTCGGCGAGGCCGATGTGGGGGGCATCGGTGGGCGCCTGGGCCAGCACCTCGCCGCGCGGGCTGAGGATTTGGCTGGCGCCGGTGAAGGTCAGCGCGCGACCGGCCTGGGTCTCGGTGCCGATACGGTTGCAGGTGATGCTGAAGACGCGGTTTTCGACGCTGCGCGCGAACATGGCGCGCTGGCACCAGGGCAGCACCAGGTTAGACGGGTGCGCAATGATCTGCGCGCCGCGCAGGGCCAGGCTGCGTGCGCACTCGGGAAAGAACCAGTCGAAGCAGATCATGAGGCCGATGCGCCCGGCGGGCGTCTCGATGACGGGCGGGGGCGCATCGCCCGGGGTGAACAGTTCCTTCTCGCGATTGAACAGGTGGACCTTGCGGTAGTTGTGCAGGCCGCCGTCGGGCGTGGCCAGCTGGCAGGCGTTGTAGCAGACGTCGCCGTCGCGCTCGGCGTAGCCGGCCACCAGTGTGGCGCCGTAATCGCGCGCGAGCATCTGCAGCAGGCGGCTGGTGCGTCCCTCGCCGAAGGGCTCGGCCAGGGTATGCGCGTGCCGTGCGTCGCGCAGGTCATAGCCGGAGAGCGCGAGTTCGGGAAAGACCAACAGATCGATCTCGCCGGCGGCGGCGAGGGTATTGATAAAGTGGGCCTCATTCCGCTCGGGGTCGGCGTAGGCCACCTCAAACTGACAGAAACCAGCACGAATCGACATATGAAATAACCTATAAAGTTTTATTTATAAGATCAATTTTTTTTGAGGGCTAAGGGGACCCGGGTTGGTATCCGGTGCGCAATCTTGGCGAAGGCGCCCCCCGAATTCCAAGGCGGCTGTGTGCGGGCCCTGATGATTGACGTTGTGCGATGCTTGACACCTGCTTAAATTTTCAGTATATTCGGCAGCGGAGTCAGCCGGGCCGCAGTGGGCTGTGGCTGGCGAGGAGCGATGCCCATGAAGATGACCGAGTTGCTGCGCTGGGGTGTGCCGCCCGAGTTGATTGTGTTGTGGCAGCAGCGCGAGAGCGCGGTATTGCTGCCGCTGCAGGAGCAGGCGATCAAGCGGCATGGCCTGTTCAGCGAGGAGAACCTGCTGATTCAGGCGCCCACGAGTTCGGGCAAGACGTTTATCGGCGAGATGGCCGCGGTACACACGGCGCTGCGCCGCAAGAAGGTGGTGTATCTGGTGCCGCTGAAGGCGCTGGCGGAGGAGAAGTTTCGCGACTTCCGCGAGAAGTATCAGGACTACGGCATCCGGGTCATCATCTCGACGCGGGACCGGCGCGAGTACGATCGCGACCTGGAGACGGGCCGCTTCGAGTTGGCGGTGGTGGTGTACGAGAAGCTGGCGCAGTTGCTGGTGCGGCGTCCGGAGCGTATCGAGGAGATCGACCTCGTCATCGCGGACGAGTTGGAGTTGTTGTCGGACCCCGAGCGTGGGGGCGGGGTCGAGTTGCTGCTGACGCGGATACTGCATTCGGGCACGCGCTTGTTGGGGTTGTCGGCGGTGATTGGCGAGGCGGAGCGGCTGGCGCGCTGGCTGCAGGCGCGGCTGGTGTATTACGAGCGGCGGCCGGTGGAGTTGCGCTACGGCGTGCTGCACGAGGGGGTGTTTCGCTTCCGCACGCAC
>CAYMLC010000592.1:0-1939 GCA_964390765.1 uncultured Nitrospirales bacterium | reverse complement strand
GGCATAGGGCAGATACCCGACGAGGTGGCAGTCGCCGGGCACGGGAAAGCAGCCGAAGGTGCGTGCGATATCGCGGGTAAGCGGCGCGAGGCCGGGTTCGTGCGTATCGATGCGTTCCCAAAGCAGCGGGTAGAGATCGCGGCCCGTACCGCGCTCGCGGATCGCCAGCATCCAGGTGCAGTGGTTGGTGCCCGCCGCCACGACATCGACCTTCGCCGCGACCTCGGCCGCGATGCGCTTCTCCGCGCGCAGCGCTTCGGGCTGCCAGACGAAGCGATAGCCGGGCGGCACCTCGATGCCGAGCACATCACCCAGCAGCACGCCCAGCATCATCTGCCCGAAACCAATCTGGTGGCAGATGCCCAGCGTCTTGACCGCGCTGTAGCGGCGTGCCGCGGTGCAGATGCGCACCATCGGATTGGTGAAGTTGAGCAGCCACGCATCGGGGCAGTACTGCTCGATGTCGCGCAGGATGGGGAGGATGACTTCGATGTTGCGCGCGGCATGAAACAGTGCCGCGGGGCCGCCGTTTTCCGCGTAGTGCGTGATGCCGTGGCGCTGGGCGATGTCGAAGTCCGAGCGCCAACAGGCTTCGCGGTCGATGGCGATGGACAGCACCACGAAATCGGCTCCGGGCAGCAGGTCGGCGCGGTCGGTGCCGGCGCTGATACGCCAGCCTGCTTCCCACTCGTGGTTCGCGCGTTCAGCCAGGCGGCGGATGCTGTCGAGACCGTGGCCGTTCAGGTCGCACAGGGCGAGTTCGGCGCCGTGCAGGGCCGGTTCGCGCAGCAGCGCGCCCAGCACACTCAGGCCGAACGAGGCGCTGCCTGCGCCAATCACGACAATCTTGGGCCGGTGCAACGGCGTGCTCCTCCCCGGCTGGGCCACGCGCACCGTGCGGTGGCCGACACAAAAGACACACGGCGCCGCATCGAGGCAGCGCCGTGTTCGTGCTGCGTCAGGTGGCTAGTCGCGCGGCGCGTCGTCGTCGTGGCCGCCGTGGGCCGCGCGCTGGCGATACATCCACACGCCGGCCAGGACCACACCCGCGCCGACGAGGAACCAGCCAATCCCGTGCGGGTGCAGGTGCCAGTGTTCGCCTTCGTGCGCCAGGGCGGCCGGCGCGACAAGCAGGGCCGCCACCGCGGCCAAGTAAACTCGGTGCATGGGCTAAACTCCCTGAATCGTTTTCCCCGATTTCGCCGTCAGTATACGCAAGCACAGCCCGTCACGCTAGCCCCGTGGCCACGAGCAGGAGAAGCCGATGAACACGTATCTGGCCGCAATTCTTACCGCCGTCTTCCTGGCTGGTCCGGCGGCTGCCGCGACCTTCGACATTACGGACTATGGCGCTGTGAGCGACGGCGAGACCCTGAACACGGGCCCCTTGCAGGCCGCCATCGACGCGTGCAGCGAGGCCGGCGGCGGCACGGTGCGCGTGCCCAACGGCACATGGCTGTTCGGCAACATTTTCCTGCGCGACAATGTGCGCCTCTATCTGGAGGCGGGGGCTACGGTGCTGGGCAGCACCAACCGCCGCCATCTCAATCCGCGGCATCTCATTGTGGGCGACGGCGTGCGCAATGTCGCCATCGAGGGCCGCGGCACCTTGGATGCGCAGGGCGATAACCTGTGGCTGACCGAGCCGCCCGAAGCCTTCAACCCCGATGAGGCCTATCGCTGGGCCGAGATGTGGAACTACTGGCGGGCCTACGAAGTGGGCCGGGCGATTCTGTTCCGGGATTGCGAAGGCGTGATCGTGCGCGACCTGACGGTGGTCGACGCGCCCGAACATACGCTGGTCTTCGAGCAGAGCCGTGACATCCTGGTCGACAACCTGCGCATCCGCAATCCGCTCTGGGGGCTCAACACCGACGGCATACAGGTGATGGGGTGCGAAGATGTGCGCATCAGCAATTGCGACATCATAACCGGCGAC
>CAYMLC010000591.1:0-1939 GCA_964390765.1 uncultured Nitrospirales bacterium | reverse complement strand
TTCTGTCTGGCCTGTGGCACGCCGCTTCAGGGCGGTGCGCTGGAGGATGCGGCCGAGTAAGCACTAGAGGGCAGCCGCGAGATGCGCCAGCACTTCGTTGGCGAAGGCGCCGGGGCTGCTCGCCTGGCCATTGAGCGCGACACGCAGCGCGGGGCGCTTTTCCCAGGCCAGTTCCAGCTCGTCTCCGTAGTGGTGCTGCAGGGCGCCCACGGCCTCACGGGGGAGGTAGCTGGCCGATTCGAATTCGATGTTGAGCGCATTGGCGGTGGCGGCCATCTTGCGTACGCCGAGCTCGGCGGCCAGTGCGCGGGCACGCATCAGTTCGAGCAGCCGCCGCACCGGGGCGGGCGGCTTGCCGAAGCGGTCTTCGTGTTCGACGGCAATCTCATCGAGTTCTTCGACCGAGTGGATGCCCGCGATGCGCCGGTAGAGCGTGATCTTCTGCTGCGGCACGGGCACGTACGGTTCGGGGATGTGGGCGTCGATGGCCACGTCGAAGGGGGGCAAGGTAACGCGCTGGGCGGGCTCGCCCTTGAGTTCATTGACCGCTTCCGCGATGAGATCGCGATAGGTCTCGTAGCCGACGGTGGCGATATTGCCGTGCTGCTCGCCGCCGAGCAGGTTGCCGGCGCCGCGAATTTCGAGGTCGCGCATGGCGATCCGGAAGCCGGCGCCCAGGTGCGAGAACTCTTCGAGCGCCTTGAGCCGCTGCTGCGCTTCCTCGGTAATACTGCGGTCACCCGGCACGAGCAGATAGGCGAAGGCGCGGTGTTTGTAGCGGCCGACACGCCCGCGAATCTGGTACAGCTCGGCCAGACCAAACATGTCGGCACGGTCGATGATGATGGTGTTCGCGTTGGGGATGTCGATGCCCGAGGCGATGATGGTGGTGCAGACCAGCACATCGTACTTGCGCTCGATGAACCCGCTCATGACGTCTTCGAGTTCGTGGCGCGGCATCTGGCCGTGGCCAATGGCGACGCGCGCGCGGGGGACCAGCTTGTGAATGAGACCCGCCATGCGCTCGATGGTCTGCACGCGGTTGTGCAGGAAGAAGACCTGGCCCTCGCGCGAGAGTTCGCGGGTGATGGCCTCCTGGATGAGGCCCTCGTCCCACACTTCGATGCAGGTGTGCACGGGCAGGCGGTCATTGGGCGCGGTGCTGATGAGGCTCATGTCGCGGATGCCGGACAGCGACAGGTTGAGCGTGCGCGGAATGGGGGTGGCGGAGAGCGTGAGCATGTCCACGTGTGCCCGCAGCTTCTTCAGCTTCTCCTTGTGGGCCACACCAAAGCGCTGCTCTTCGTCGATCACGACGAGACCGAGGTTGTGGAAGCGGACGTCCTTGGAGATCAGGCGGTGCGTGCCGATGATGATGTCGAGTTCGCCGGACGTCAGTTTCTCGACCGCTTCGCGTTGTTCCTTCTGACTGCGGAAGCGGCTGACCTGTTCGATGCGCACGGGGTAGCCGGCCATGCGCTCGGTGAAAGTCTGGTAGTGTTGCTGCACAAGCACCGTGGTCGGTGCCAGCACGGCGACCTGCATACCGTCCTGTACGGCCTTGAACGCAGCCCGCAGCGCGACCTCGGTCTTGCCATAGCCCACATCGCCGCAGATCAGACGGTCCATCGGCTGTTCCGACTGCATGTCGCGCTTCACGTCCTGGATCGCGCGCAACTGGTCGGGGGTCTCTTCGTAGGGGAAGGCGTCTTCAAACTCCTGCTGCCAGGGCGTATCGGCGTTGAAGGCGTGGCCGCGGCCGCTCTCGCGCGCGGCATAGATGCGGATGAGTTCCTGCGCCATCTCGCGCACGGCCTCTTTGACCTTGGCCTTCTTGCGTTGCCAGGTGGCGCCACCGATCTTGTCGACCTTGGGCACGGCGCCATCGCCCCCGACATACTTCTGCACCTGGTCGATGGCGGTGACCGGTACATAGAGC
>CAYMLC010000590.1:0-1951 GCA_964390765.1 uncultured Nitrospirales bacterium | reverse complement strand
GGCTCTTCACCGCCGATGAGTTCGCAGACAACGTCGACCTCGGGGGCGCTCAGCAGCGCCTGCGCATCGTCCGAGGTGCGCACGCCGCCCAGGTCGAAGGCGGCGAGGGCCGCCGTGTTGCGTTCGGCCACATGCCGCAGCACCAGTTCGAGCCCGGCTTTCGCGCGGATCTCGGCCGCATGGGTCTGCAAGGTTGCGATTACGCCGCCACCGACAACGCCCGCTCCGATGATGCCTACGCCCAGCGCCATAGTGATTTCCTGCCGTAGTTGCCCCAGACCCGATTGCGCATCCGCGCACGCCGCCAAGCGCAGGGCCGGGCGGGCGCGCTCCTACCGGCGCGGGAGTATAGAGGGCCGAGCGGGACCGACGAAAGGGCGCCGGGGCTCAGTCCGATGTGCCGTCTTCGAGCACGCAGACAACCTGCCCTACCTCGATGCGGTCGCCTACCTTCGCGTGCAGTTCGACTACCTCGCCACCCAAGGGGCTGGGTACCACGAAGGCCGCCTTATCGGTCGTCAACTCCAGCAAGTCGTCACCCGGCTTGAGCGTGTGCCCGGTGGCCACCAGCCACTGGCTCACCTCGCCGCCGGTCACCGCATCGTCATCGTCGCCCAGGCTGGGCAAGGTCACGTCAACACGCATGGTTGCTTCGCTCTTTCCGCTGTGCCGGTGGGGTTGCGTTCAGCTGCGCGCGCGCCGCCTGAATGGCGGGCGCCTCGAGCACGGCCTCGCTGCGGTAGGAACTGCGCACGAAGGGGCCGGCCACGGCAAAGGCAAAGCCGATGTCGCGCGCCCACTGCTCGTACTCGGCGAACTTTTCCGGCCGCACATAGGCCGCCACGCCGCGGTGCTTCGCCGTTGGTTGCAGGTACTGGCCCATGCTCACCGCCTGCACGCCCGCGGCGTACAGGTCTTCGAGCGTGGCGCGCACATCGTCATCGGTCTCGCCACAGCCGAGCATGAAGGCTGACTTCACAATCGCGGGCGAATCCGCTGCTGCGGCCAGGCGCAGCACTTCGAGCGAGCCGGCATAGGTAAAGCGGCGGTCGCGCATGGCGGGGAAGAGCCGCTCGACCGTCTCGATGTTGTGACTGAATACCTCCGGCTGCGCGGCCAGCACGGTCTCGATGCAGGCCTGGTCGCCGTTGAAGTCCTGCACCAAGACCTCGACCGTCGTCTCCGGACTTACGGCTTTCACGGCGCGCACAACATCGGCGATGTGGCCAGCGCCCTGGTCGGGCAGGTCATCGCGCGTAACCGAAGTAATCACCATGTGATTGAGCCCCAGCCGCCGCACGGCCTCCGCCACCTTCGCGGGTTCTTCGAGGTCGGTGGTGCCGCCGGGATGGCCGCTGTGAACCGCACAGTAGGTGCAGTGGCGCGTACACGTGTTGCCCAGCACCATCAGCGTGGCGGTGCCGCGGCCCCAGCATTCGGCCATGTTCGGGCAATGGGCGCTCTGGCATACCGTGTGCAAGTCGAGGCCGTCGAGCAATTCCTTCACTTCATTGAAGGCGCCCGCGCCAGGCCAGGGCTGGCGTATCCATTCGGGAAAGCGTTGGGTGGTGGGCATAACACTCCTCGGTTCGGGGTCGCGCCCGGGCCACCCGGGCGCGCCTGTGCAGCATAACAACGGTGAGCCCGCGCTCGCATCCGCGCGGGGGCTGGCGGCAGCACGACGCTCATAAATTGTTGACGCTGGGGGAGCGCCGTGCTAGCGTGCCTCAGCGCGCGGCGAATGGGGCTTGGGCGCGGCGAAGGGCTCAGCGTGGAAGAACACGTCCAGCGTCCAGTTAACGCCAGACAGCCCCGCCTCATTGCCGTCGGAGGCGGCAAGGGCGGTGTGGGCAAGTCCTGCTTGGCCGTCAACACCGCCCTCGACATCGCACGCCGGGGCTGGCGCGTGGTGCTGTTCGACGGCGACCTGAACTGCGCAAATGTCGAAGCG
>CAYMLC010000589.1:0-1967 GCA_964390765.1 uncultured Nitrospirales bacterium | reverse complement strand
TGCCAGCATTATTTTCAGCACTCATTCGTATGTATGCAAAGTTAAATGGATCTAGAGGCGTCCGCCGTGCTCTTCCGCGAAGTCTTCGAGCGCCTCTTCAATCATCCGCTTGTGATCGGTCTCATAGCGTTCGCGGTCGGCCTGCCGGCGAAAGGCGCGCCGGCGTTCGGCCATCTCGCGCGAGGGGCGCTGGTTGCGCCGCTCGACCCCCGACCGCCGCTCGGGCTTGCGTTCACCGGTTACAGGGTCGAGGTAGTAGGCGGGCTCGTGCTTGGGCTTCATCGGGGCAGTCTCCGCAGCGGCTCTCGCCGCTTCTTCTAAAGTGTAGAAGCGGATCCGCAAACCGTCAAACGGGGCCGGGGTGCGCACAGCGATTCGCGGCTGCTATCATCCCCCTCTCACACAACCCGATCGCGAAGGAGCCCCCCCCATGGCGGACGAAGTAAAGGCGACCAATATCACCTGGCACCAGGCCGATGTGACGCGCGAAGGGCGCGAGCAGTTGAACGGCCACCGCAGTGCCGTGCTCTGGTTTACCGGCCTCTCGGGCTCGGGCAAGTCGACCCTTGCTCACGCCGTCGAAAACGCGCTGTACGAGCGCAAGTGCCGCACCTATGTGCTCGATGGCGACAACGTCCGCCACGGCCTGAACAAGGACCTCGGCTTCTCGCCCGCCGACCGCGAAGAGAACATCCGCCGCATCGGCGAGGTGGCCAATCTCTTTGCCGACGCCGGCGTAATCACGCTCACCGCGTTCATCTCGCCCTACCGCGCGGACCGCGACAAGGCCCGCGAGATTGCCGGCGACCGCTTTGTCGAAGTCTATGTAAAGTGCGACCTCGACGTGTGCGAAGAGCGCGACCCGAAGGGCCTCTACAAGAAGGCGCGCGCCGGCCAGATTCCCGAGTTCACCGGCATCTCGGCCCCCTATGAAGAACCCGACCGTGCCGAACTGGTGATCGATACCACCAGCCAGTCGCTCGAAGCCTCGCGCGACGCGGTGCTGAGCTACCTCGAAGAGCGCGGCGTCTTCAACGTCTAGGCGCCCGCACGCGCCACCGGGGAACCGACCGCCATGCCCATGCCCGTGCGCATCGAAGAGACGCCCATCGCGGGCGTGTGGATTGTGCATACCGGTATTTTCCATGACCCGCGCGGCTTCTTCGCCGAGAGCTATTCGCAGCGGATGTGGGCCGAAGCGGGCTTTCACCAGACCTTCGTGCAGGACAACCTGAGCCTGTCGAACCGGGGCACCCTGCGCGGCCTGCACTATCAACTCAGCGCGGCGCCCATGGGCAAGCTCGTGCGCTGTCTGCAGGGCGCCATCTTCGACGTGGCCGTGGACCTGCGGCGCGGCTCGCCCACCTTCGGCCAGCACGTGGCGTGCGAGTTGTCGGAGGAGAACAACCGCAGCTTCTGGGTGCCCGCCGGTTTCGCGCACGGCTTTCTCGCACGCAGCGAGCAGGCCCTTGTCCTGTACAAGTGCACCAGCCACCACGCGCCCGAACACGAGCGCGCGCTGCACTACGGCGACCCGGCACTCGGCATCCGCTGGCCCGAGTCGCCCACCACCGTGTCGGACAAGGACCAGGCGGCGCCCCGCTTGGCCGACGCCGAATACGACTTCGAATACGCGCCCGGCGCCTGACTCGCCCCATGGCCCAGCCCACCGGCGAGACCATCGCCCTGACCGTGAGCGAAGAAGAGGCCGGGCTGCGCCTCGATGCATGGTTGGCCGGGGCCGTCGAAGATGCCTCGCGCAGTTTCGTGAAGAAGCTCATCAAGGAGGGGCGCGTCGCAATCGACGGACAGCCCGCCACCAAGCCCGCGCGCAGCATGCAACCGGGCGCGCAGGTGGCCGTTTTGTTGCCGCCGCCGCCCAGTACCGCGCTCGAAGCGGAAGACCTGCCGCTCGATATCCTCTACGAGGACGCCGACGTGCTGGTCGTCAACAAGACCGCCGGCAT
>CAYMLC010000588.1:0-1974 GCA_964390765.1 uncultured Nitrospirales bacterium | reverse complement strand
CCGAATCTTCACAATCACGCCGCACCCACGCGCAACACCAGCTTGCCAAACTGTTCGCCCGCTTCCATCCGCGCCATCGCGGCCCGGCCTTCGGCCAGCGGATAGGTGTGGTCGACCACGGGCACCAGCGCCGCCGCCTCGACCAGCCGCAGCAGCGCCGCCAACTCCTGGGGCGAACCCAGGGTGCTGCCCAGCACGCTCAACTGGCGGCTGTACAGCGTGGCGATCGAGGCGGCCGTCTCGGGGCCCGATGTGACCCCCACATGCACGATGCGCCCGCCCTTGCGTGTCACGGCCAGGTTCACGGGCCACGTGGCCGCACCCACCGTATCGGCCACCACGTCCACCTCGCCGCCGGCCGCATCCAGCATGGCGCGGGGCAGGTTGTCCGCGGTGCGGTAGTCCACCGTGGCGTGGGCGCCCAGCGCGCGTGCGCGCTCGAGTTTGGCCGCGCTCGACGAGGTGACCACGACGCGCGCGCCCATCTGCAGCGCCAGTTGCAGCGCCGCCAGGGCAACGCCGCCGCCGATACCGTGGATGAGCAACGTCTCGCCCGCCTGCAATTGCGCGCGGCTGGCCAGCATGCGATAGGCCGTGAGGTGCGCCAGTGTCAGCGCGGCGGCCTCGGGCCAGTCGAGGCGCGCGGGCTTGGGCGCGAGGCTGGCCGCCGGCACACACACATACTGGGCAAAGGTGCCCGGCCGGTGCGCGCCCAGGATGCCGCTGACCAGCGGGTCGCTGCCCTGGTAGAGGCCGGGGTTCACGACCACCGCATCGCCTGCTTGCCAGTGCGCCACGCCCGCGCCCACCGCCTCGACCGTGCCCGCGGCATCTGAGCCCAACACGTGCGGAAAGCGCGGCGGCACACCGGGCCGGCCCTTGCGCACCCAGATGTCCAGGTGGTTGAGCGCCGCCGCTTCGACGCGCAAGCGCACCTCGCCGGATGCCGGTTCCGGGGTGGGTTGCTCGCCCAGTTCCAGAGCTTCGGGACCGCCGTTGGCGGCGATAAACATGGCCTGCATAGGGGCTCCAATCTTGCGTTGGTGATTGCCGCCAATTGTGACCAACTTGGGTAGTGTTCGCGCAAACTGTTGCAGCAGCTAAATTTCCGCTTGCAACCCGCCGCGCAACTGTCTATTGTTTACTCCACGCAGCACGGCAAGGGGTGCGTAACGGGTGGGCCGGTAGGTGATGCCGGTGAGGCTGCAGAGTACTATCGGCGATCGAAGCCCAACGTGAGTGACAGAGGAGAGGGTTAGGAATATGAACGTAACGAGAAACATCAAAGTCGTGCTGATGCTGGCGATGGCGGTTTCCCTGGCCGGGTGTCCCCTGTTCGGGCCCAGGCTTTCGCTGTCCACCGACAGCATCCACGTGCCGGCCACAGAGACGACCGCCACCTTCACCGTGACGAACACCGGCCGGGGCGACGACCTCGTCATCGCGCTCGATACCAACCAGCCCTGGCTGTCCGCCACCTTCGATGGCGTGCCCATTCCGCCGGGTGAAGAAACCGAGGTCACCGTAACCATCGACCGCACCTTCAGCGATGTCGCCAAGACCGACAGCCCCGCGTTTTCCAGCGGCGCCGTCAGTGTGCAGTCGAGCGTGGGCGACGCCAGTGTGGTGGTCAGCACGGCGCCCAACTACTTTACCGAGAACTTCAACAGCGGCACCTTCGACCTCGACGGCCGCCAGTTGAGCTTCACGCCCGACAGCAGCCTGAGCTTCTACTTCGACGAAATCGCCGACGGGCTGCTCGACTTTCCCATGGACCCGATGGATGGCGCGCTGCTGCCCTTCGACGACCCCGCCTTTGTGGCTGCTTTTGGCGACCCGATTGCGGTGGTGCCGTTCGGCGGGGCGACGGTGCCCTTCTACGGCGAGAACTTCGACACGCTCTACGTTTCGAGCATGGGCTTCATCAGCCTGGGCACGCCGGGCACTGCACCGACGGGTCTGGGTGGCCACTTC
>CAYMLC010000587.1:0-1978 GCA_964390765.1 uncultured Nitrospirales bacterium | reverse complement strand
CAAGCCGCTCGACAGCGCACCGGAGAGCGTCCACCTGGCGGCGTATCCGCGGGCGGCGGCGGACACGCTGGACCATGCGCTGCTCGAGGCGATGGGCGCCACGCGCGAGGCGGTGCGTCTCGGGCTGAGCGCGCGCCGCACCGCCAACATCAAGGTGCGTCAGCCGCTGCAGGTGTGCGAACTGGTGCTGAGCGACGCGGCACAACGCGCCGCACTGGACGCGCACCGCGAGCTTATCCGCGAAGAGCTGAATGTGAAGGAGGTCGCCTTCACGGACAAGCCCGAGGACTACGTGACCTACGAGGTGAAGCCCAACTTCAAGACGCTCGGCCCGAAGCTGGGCAAGCGGGTGAAGGCGGTGGGCAAGGCCCTGGCGCAACAAGACGCCGCCGCGGTCTATCGCACAATGCAGGATGCCGGCGAACTGACACTTGCCCTCGACGATGGGCCCGTGACCCTGGCGGGCGAGGACCTCGACGTGCGCCTCACCCCGCGCGAAGGCTTCGCCGCGGCACAGGGCAAGAATATGGTGGTGGTGCTGAGCACCGAAATCACCGAGGCGCTGCGCCGCGAGGGCTGGGTGCGCGAATTCATTCGCGGCGTGCAGGACCTGCGCAAGGACCAGGACCTCGCCTACGACGCGCGCATCGCGCTGCACTTCGACACGGCCGACACCGAGCTGGCCGGTGTGCTCGAGGAGTACCGCGAGACGATCAGCGGCGAGGTGCTGGCCGCGCAACTGGCGCGTGGGCCGCTGAATGGCGAGGGGCAGGCCGAGCTGGATATCGAAGGCCGGGCCGTACGCGTGCGGGTGGCGCTGGCGGGCTGAAGACTATTCGCCGGCGCTGCTCAACAGGTCGGCCGCGGTCTCGGGCGCGTCTTTCTCGAAGCGCACCACATCGCGCAGCGCACCGTCGAGGCCGTACATGCGCAACTCGAACACGTCGCCGTCGAGCAGCACCATGCAGTAGTGGTGGCCGCGATAGTACTTCGCCATGTACCAGCGGCGGTTGGGCGCGGCATTCTCGATATTGCCGCCGCCGCCCCCGCTCTGGATGTAAAGGACGCCGTTTTTCTCGACGCTGCTCTCGTCGATCGCCCACGTGCGCTCATAGCCGTGGATGTGGCCGAAGAAGCACACGTCCACGCCGTACTTCTCATACAGCGGCACCGCCATGCGGATACGCGGGTCGCCGTCGAGTGCGGTCGTCTCCCACGTGTTGCCATAGTCGTTCTCGTCCGAGGTGTACGGCGGGTGGTGGTGCGCCACGAACTTCCAATAGGCATCGCTCGCGGCCAGTTCGCTTTCAAGCCATTCGTACTGCGCGCTGCCGGAAATCACCGGGCGGTTGCTGTCGACCATGAAAAACTGCGCGTTGCCCCAGGTAAACGTGTAGTAGCTCTCGGCGCCGGGCAGTGCGTGGTAGTGCTCGAACCACACCAGGTCGCTCTCGCCGTTGCCCACCACCGGAAAGATGGGGATGCGCCCGCCCAACTGCGACAGCGCCAGCAGGTATTCATGCGTCCACTCGAAGCGCCGCCCCCGCTTGCCGCCGTCGGTCAGGTCGCCCAGATTGAGCATGAAGCTCGGCCGCTCGCCCCAGACCAGCTTGGCCAGGCGGTCGTTCACGTGCGGGCGCGTTTCGGTGTCGCCGATTACGGCGAAGGCCAGCGACATGCGATGCCGGGCCTCGGGCGCCGTGCGAAAGGTCAGCGTGCCCGAGTCCAGCGTGGCGCCGTCTTCCGTCGTCACGGCCACCTCGTAGAAGTACGGCGTGTCCGGTTGCAGGCCTTCGATCGTGGCCGTCTGCAGGCGCTGCGCCGGTCCCACTTCGAAGCTGTTCTCGAGTGGCAGCTTCTCGCCCCAACGCACCACGGCCGTCGCCGGCCGGTCGATCTCCCACAACAGGTTTACCGAGTCGGTGTCGAGCGCCTGCAACAGCGGGCCCGCGGTGTAGTGCGCGCGGTCGCTGTAGAT
>CAYMLC010000586.1:0-1980 GCA_964390765.1 uncultured Nitrospirales bacterium | reverse complement strand
AACGCCCGCAGCATTCGTGACTCCGTCAAGGTGGGGCCCGACGACAACCTGCTGGGCGTGCTGCCGATGTACCACGCGTTCGAGTTCACCTGCGGCTTCCTCGTGCCGGTGCTGCGCGGGGCGAAGGTGACCTACGTCGCCGAGCTGAAGGGCCCCGAAATCATCCGCATGATGCAGGAGACGCGGACCAGCATCCTGATTGCCGTCCCCCGTCTGCTGCGCATCTTTGCCGACAAAATCCGCGGCGAGATTGCCGGCAAGGGCGAAGCCTTCGCCGCGTTCGTCGGCAGCCTGCGCAAGCTCGCGCGGCCGCTGCCGATCTGGGTACGACGAAAAATCTTCGGGCAAGTGCAGAAGCGCTTCGGCGGCCACCTGCGCGAAATCGTCAGCGGCGCCAGCGCGCTCGATCCCAACGACGCCCAACTGCTCAGCGACCTGGGCTTCAACGTGCGTGAAGGCTACGGCCTCACCGAGACCGCGCCGGTGCTGACCGTCAACCCCGGCGACGCGCCGCGCTTCGGCTCCGTCGGTAAGCCGCTGCCCAGCGTCGAACTGCGCGTCTCCAACCCCGGCGGCGACGGCGTGGGCGAACTGTGGGTCCGCGGGCCCAACGTGATGAGCGGCTACTACAACCAGCCCAAGCTCACCGCCGAGGTCTTCCACAACGGCTGGTTCAAGACGGGCGACCTCGGCTACCAGGACAAGGACGGCTACGTCGTCGTCACCGGCCGCGTCAAGGACATGATCGTCACCAGCGCCGGCAAAAACGTCTACCCGGACGAGGTCGAGCGAGCCTACGACGTCATCCCCGAAGTGCGCGAAATCTGCGTCTTCGGCGTGCACAGCGGGCTGGGCGAGCAGGTTCACGCGTGCATCGTGCCGACCGACGAAGCCGTCGCCGAGCTGGGTCGCGACGGTGCGGTCGACCGCATCCGCGAGGCCGTCGCCACCATCGCCCGCAAGCAGCCAACGCACCAGCACATTGCCGAGCTGCACTTCCGTCACACGCCGCTGCCACGCACCAGCACCCAGAAGATCAAGCGGGCCGAGGTCCGCGACGAGGTGCTCAACGGCAGTTGGATGGCGAACCAGTGGAGCGGGACGGCGTCGCCCAACCACGTGGCCGTCGAGGGCGATGCCGACGTCAGCCCGCAACTCGCCTGGCTGCGCGAGGCGCTTCGTCAGCTCGTGCTCGATCCGCCCGAGGCCGAGAGCATCACGCCGCAGACCTACCTGAACATCGACCTGGGCCTGGACAGCATCGCCGTGCAGGAGCTGGTCGTGAGCCTGGAGGCCGGCTTCAACATCCGCATCCCGGACGATGAAGCGCAGCGTTGGGGCCGGGTGGCAGACATTCTGCAGTACCTAGGCAGTTCGACGCCCATCAAAGCAGTCGACGGCGTGAAGGCCAACGTGCTCGCCCGCGGGCACGGCGACGTGGATGCCGAGTTCCGCGTGCCGGCCTGGCTCAAGCTGCCGCGGCTGGCCGTCCGCAGCGGTGTGGCGGCGATGATGAAGAGCTACGTGCGCGTGCAGGTGCGCGGCCTGGAGAACCTGCCCAAGCGTGGCGGCTTCATCCTCGCGCCGAACCATTGCAGCCACGCCGACAGCGGCGCGATCCTCACCGCGATGTTCGGCCGACACCGCGTCTTCATCGCCGGGGCCGCCGACTACTTCTTCAACACGCCGTTCAAACGCTTCGTGTTCCGCAACCTGTTCGACGCCATCCCCATGGATCGCAACGCCCGCGGCATCGACGGCCTCGCGCAGGCCGCCACCGTGCTCAAGGGCGTGGGCGATGCCAAGAGCCCCGCGCTGCTGATCTTTCCCGAGGGCACGCGCAGCGCCACCGGCAAGATGCAGCCGTTCAAGGTCGGGGTGGGCGTTCTCGCGGTCGAAACCGGCGCGCCGGTGATTCCGACGTACATCGAAGGCACGTACGAAGTGCTGCCCAAGGGCAACCGTTGGCCGCGACCCGGC
>CAYMLC010000585.1:0-1981 GCA_964390765.1 uncultured Nitrospirales bacterium | reverse complement strand
GAAGTACATCAGGTAGTCGTTGGCGCACCCGACGGTGAACTGCGCGGCATAGCCACGCGCCAGCGCCAGTTCGCGCAGGCGCAGACCAATCTCGACCACGGGCTCGCCCGGCACAAAGGTCAGCAGCAGGTCGTCAATCTCGAGGGTAGCCAGCACAGTGCTGTCCGGCTGCAGCGCCTCGGCCAGGGTAGGAGGCAAAGCGGGCTGTGCATAGCCCACGTGCAGCGAAGCTTCCTGGGGCACGATGCCGTTGGAGGCCTCCTTCACGCGCCGCGCCAACTGACGCCCGATGGCCTCGGTCCGCGCCCAGCCACTCGTTTCGTCGGGTGCGCCGCAGCGCTGATTGCCCAGCGCACCATTGGTGAACATGGCCACACAGCCTTCCGGCGTCAACGATTCCAGTTCGTCATAATAGAAGCCGGGAAAGTCGGCCGACAGGGCATAGCGGCTCTCGCCGGGTACCGTGGTGGGGTGCGCCGCGAAATTCGCCACGATGGCCAGCGGGTTCCCGTCGCTGTCGTCCACGCGCAACACACCGACCTGCGGGTCAATCGCGCCACCCTCATAGCTGCGGTTGGCCGAGAGCGTCTCGTGCTCGATGGTGGCCCAGCCAATGGCCGCGCGCGTGCGCGCCTCGTAGGCCGCCTGCATCGAACCCACAAGGCGCCGGGCGGTCTCGTCGAGCACGTCGGGCATGAAGCGGCCCGATACCGCGCGGAAGGTGAGCCCGCGCACCATGCCCCCGTGCGCATTGTGCGAGTGGCTGGCCGTGATGAGGATATGCTCGCTCGGCACGATGCCCGGCGCCAGCGACAACACCCGCTCGCGCAGTTCGCGGTTGATCACGCAGAGGTCCGTGGTCACCAGAAAGAGCGCTGTGTCGCCATCGCTGAGGTAGAGCGTGCGCGCCCACAGCGGGTCGTGCACCGAGGTCGAACTGCGGCCCATGCGTGCCCCATAGCCATTGAGCGGCACCCCGACCGGCGGGGTGATCTCGACCTTGGCCGCGCCGGCCTCGAACAGGGCGCCGGCGGGCAACGCGCTTGCCCACGCCAAGAGCGCGAGGGCACAGAGGGCTGCGCTGCGCACCGCAACACGCGCGGCTGGTTGGGAATGATGGGGGGGCTGCATAGGCGGGAAGTCTAGCAGCGGCGAGCGCGCCGCGCGCAACACGGGTTGACTGCCCCCGGATGCACTCGTAGACTGCCTTTTTTCGCCCAAACCCACTCGCGGAGGACGCCTTGCCTAGCGTACTGATTCCCCTGGCCGAAGGCTTTGAAGAAATAGAAGCCATCACCGTAATCGACTTGTTGCGCCGTGCCGATATCGAGGTGGTGGTGGCGGGCCTTGAGGATGGGCCGGTAACCGCCAGCCGCGGCACCCGTGTGCTGCCCGACACCACGCTCGACGCGGCCCTGGCCAGCGACTACGACATGCTGGTGCTGCCCGGCGGTCCCGGCGCCGCGCGGCTGGGCGAGGACGAGCGGGTCGCGCAGGTGCTGAAAAAGGTGGTGGAGTCGGGCAAGTTCGCGGGCGCCATCTGTGCCGCCCCCAAGGTTCTGGCCGACTGCGGCCTCTTGACCGGGCGGCGCGCCACGGGGTATCCCGGCTTCATTGACCAGGGCAACTATGACCTCACCTATACCGGTGCGGCCGTCGAGATCGATGGGCGCATCGTGACGTCACGCGGGCCGGGCACGGCCATGGATTTCGGCCTGGCCCTCATCGAACAACTCGTTGGCGCCGAGGCGCGCCAGAACGTAGAAGCGCGGCTGGTGCGCGCCTAGCGCGGCCGCGAAGAGGAACGACGACGCTATGTTCTACTCCGGTATTGCGGATGAAGCAGGCAAAGACATCGACGCGCAGATTCGCGCCCACCAGGAACTCGGCTGGACACACATCGAGTTGCGCACCGTCGACGGCGTGAACATCACTCAGCTCGAAGAGGGCGTCTTCGATACAGTCGTGGGCAAGCTGGCCG
>CAYMLC010000584.1:0-1982 GCA_964390765.1 uncultured Nitrospirales bacterium | reverse complement strand
GGCGCGTGCGTCAAGCCGGGGCCGCCGCGCAGTTGCCTTGAAAGGGCCGCATGACAGTGTTATTCATCGCCGAGATGCTGCTGGTCGGGGCCGGCGTGGGCGTATTGAGCGCGGCGCTGGGGCTGGGCGGGGGCATTCTCATGGTGCCCGCGTTCATGACCTTTGCCGCCATGGATTCGCACACGGCCAAGGGCACCAGCATCTGCATCATTATCTTCGTGGCCTTGTCCAATGCCGTGCGGCACACGTGGTCCTGGCCCGAGCGGCCGTGGCGCCTGGCGGCGCAGGTGGCGGGCGGCAGCGTGGTGGGCGGCTATCTGGGGGCGTGGGGTACCAGCCACCTGAGCGAGCGGCTGGTGCTGTTCTTCTTCATGCTGCTGCTGGTGGCGTTGGCGGTGCGCACCTTCTTTCTGCGCCCGCGCACCGTGCGCCCGGAGGAGGTGCGCCAGCGGCTGGTGGCGCCGGTGCTCATTGGATTGACGGCCGGCGTGGCCGCGGGCGCTACGGGCACCGGGGGCGGCGCCGTGCTGATTCCGCTGGTACTGTGGGCCGGGCTCGTCAGCAACGATCGCGTGGTAGGCCTGTCGAATATGGTGATGGTCGCGACCAGTGCAGCGGGTACGCTGGCGGAATTGCAGGCGCCGCAACGCTACACCGAAGGGCTGTATACCGTGGGGCATGTCGACCTGGGCCTGGTGCCGCTGGTGTTTCTGGGCGCGCAGCTGGCCTCGCCCTGGGGCAAGCGCCTGAATGCGCACCTCACGCTGCCGCGGCGCCGCGTGTTAATGTCGGTGTTGCTGGGCGTGATCGCGGTGCGGTTGCTCTGGCGCATCGTGCAGTTGAGCTAGGCCCCGGTGTGTGCGTCACGTGTCTTACGCGCGCGCAGGCGCAGCGCAGTCCGATTGGGCCCGGCTGTTTGCGCGCCCCCTTTCCGGCGGCTATGCTGCACGTTCTGATCCGATGGCGCGAGGAGAACCCCATGGTTGAATTGGAACTGCTGGGCGTAAGTCAGGCCGAAGAACACTCCTACCCGCTGGTGCTGCTGCGCCACGAAGGCCGGGTGCTGCCGATTCTGGTGGGCGTGCCCGAGGCCAGCGCGATTCAGGTGGGGCTGATGCAGGAGAAGACGGCGCGCCCAATGACGCACGACCTCATCCGCAATCTGTTGGTGGGCCTGCGCGCCGAACTGCAATCGGTCACCATTTACCGCCTCGAGAACGACACGTTCTACGCGCACCTGAATATCGAGCAGAAGAACAGCAACGGCGAGACCGAGCAGGTGCTGCGCATCGATACGCGCCCCTCCGATGGAATCGCTGTGGCCGTGCGCGTGGGTTGCCCCATCTTCGCCGCGGAAGAGGTGATGGATGCGGCCGCACAGGACGCCTCGATTCTGGGTGGTGGCGACGACGACACCGACGACGACGAAGAGGACTTTTCTTCCTAGGGCGCGCAGGCCATGCTTGCCGGCCCCTTGCCCGCTGGATGGTGCACGCGCTTTGCCCCGAGTCCGACCGGACGGCTGCACTTGGGCCACGTGGCGCATGCGGCTTTCTGCTGGGGCCTCGCACGGGCCGCGGGCGGTACGGTGTTGATGCGCCTCGAGGACCACGACCGCGGGCGCTGGCGACCGGCCTACGAGACGGCACTGCTCGACGACGTGGCGTGGCTGGGCCTGCTGCCCGACGCGCCGCCGCTTGCGGCCTTTCGCGCCGGCCCCACGCCCTACCGCCAGAGCGACAACGCCGCCGCCTATGCAGATGCGCTGGCCACCTTGCAGGCACGCACCCACGTCTATGCGTGCGATTGTTCGCGCCGCGAGATCATCGCGCGCGTGGGCAAGCCCGCGGGCGAGTTGCGCTACGACGGCCACTGCCGGACACGCGGCCTGCCGCTCGACGGGCCCTATGGTGTGCGGGCGGTGCTGCCGGACGAGAGCATCGCCTTTGAGGATGGGTGGCTGGGTCCCATCATCCAGCGGC
>CAYMLC010000583.1:0-1983 GCA_964390765.1 uncultured Nitrospirales bacterium | reverse complement strand
GCCCCCGCCGCCCTTGCCGTCGTCGGGCTGCTGTCCGCCAATCTCGGCACCCAGCGCGAAGAGTACCGACGCGCTGCCGCCCGATGGCGGCGAGGCCACCTTCGTCTGCGGCGGGAAGCCTTCGGCCACGGCCGTCACTTCGTAGTCCTGCGCGGGAATCGCAGGAAACACATACACCCCGTCGACATTGTCGCTGAGCGGCGGGAAGGCGCCCGGCACCAGCGACACCGTCGCCGTGGCCACCGGGTCGCCGGTGCTCGCATCGACGACCGTAGCGTTGATTGCGGCGGGCACAATGCCCGAGGCCGTACGCAGAATCGGCGTAAAGTCGACGGGGCCTTCCACCTGCGACGTCACCTCTTCCACCTCGTCGGTACCCCAGAAGCAGTTCTCTACATCCACCTCTTCCGCGCGCTCGTTACGCACCGCGATAACCGCGATTTCCGTAAACTGGTTCCAGCCCGTTTCCGCGTCGTTTTCATCGCCGATCGTGTTGTCGCCAATGGGCGCACCGGTATCGCTGATGGTAATGCCTGTGTCGCCCAGCTCATTGAAAATGCTGCGCCGCACCGTAGGCACCTCGCCGCCAATCAGCATACCGTCTTCCAGGCCGCGGAAGCTCGAGTCCGTGATCGTGCTCTCCCCGCTGGCCAGGCCTTCCAACGCGATGCCGGCCTCACCGCCCTGCTTGCGGCCGCTGCCGGCGAAGCTCACATTGCGCACCGTCATGCCCGTGTTCGCGATGCGCAACAGCGGCTCACCCGGCGCCAGACCGCCCGCCGGCGGCGCCACGGTCAGGTTGGTCAGCGCCGCACCCGGCGCACCCTGCACCGCGCCCAGCAGCACCACGCCCTCGCGCGATTCACCCGTCAGCCGCACGTCCGGCAGCAGCGTCACATCGCCCAGGTAGGTACCGTTGCGCAAGATGACCGACGCCGCCGCATCCACCACGCCATTGCCCAGCACCCGCACCGGCGGCACGCCCGCCTTGTTGGCGGTGTTCACCGCCTGAAACGCGCGGGTGATCGTGGCAAACGGCGCCTCGCGCGAGCCGTCGTTGGTGTCGTTGCCGTTCGGCGCAACAAAGAACGTCAGGCCCGGGTCGTTCACGTCGCGCGGATTCGAGCGCGCCAGCGCTTCCTCGAGGTTGGTCAGCAGGTCGAAGTCGATATCGCCGTTGGCACCCACCGGCGTATTCGGCAGCGGGTTCGCGCCCGGAAAATCGAACTCCAACTCGAACAAGTCGCCCATGCCGTCAAAGTCCGTGTCGGTCTCGCGGATGTTCAGATTGAAGATGTTCTCTTCGTCGCGGTCGGTAATGCCGTCGCCGTCGCTGTCGACCACGGCCGCATTGGGTGTGAGCGCCAGCGGCACGGTGGCCGCATTATCAAAGTCGATCAGCTCTTGCGTGGTATCGAAGCCCGGCGCTGCCGCCGCCACGCGATACCGCCCCGGCGTCAGCGCGTAGCGGTAGGGCAGCGTGTCGCGGCGCGTCTGCACGTCGAAGTCGAGGTCGCGGTCCGGCGGCTGGTTCAACAACCCGGGCAACTGCGCCACGCGCACCACGGCCCGCTGAATGGGCTGGCCGGTCTGGGCATTGGTCACTTGCACGGTCAGTACGCCAGCCTCGGTGTCGTCCGGCAGCTCGCCTTCCGCTTCCCCTTCCATCGCGCCTTCCGTGGCGCCCTCGCCTTCCATCTCGCCCTCGCCGCCACCCGGCTGCAGCGTGGTACCCGTGACCGGATAGGTGAACGCGCCGTCCGCGTCGCCGGTGAGGGTAAGCTGCGTGGTAAAGGTGCCCGCTTCCGATGGCGTAAAGGTAACCACGACCGATGCCGTCTCGCCCGGGGCAAGCGTATAGCTGACGTCGCCCGACAGCGAGAACGGCGCGCCGGCCGGCGACAGCGACGCCATGCCCGACACCACCTCGAGCCGGGTGTTCGTAATCTCTACCGTACGGGTAAACAAGCTGCCTACCGGTAC
>CAYMLC010000582.1:0-1984 GCA_964390765.1 uncultured Nitrospirales bacterium | reverse complement strand
GACCCGGAGCGCAACCATGTGACCTTCACGCACCCCGCGCCCTGGGACCTGGGCCGTTGGGAGGCGGGCCAGCGCTACTATATCGAGGGCGTGCGCGCCGCACTCGATGCGCCCGGTGAATGGCTGTACGACCGTGCAGACCAGGCACTGCTTTATCGCCCTCTGCCCGGCGAAACGCCCGACAACATTACGGCCGTGGTGCCGGTGGCCACCCAACTGATTCGTGTTGCGGGCACACCCGACGCACCCGTAAACGACCTGCATTTTGAGGGCCTCACGTTTCAACACACCGACTGGCCGCTGGGCGAAGACGGCTATACCGATGTGCAGGCGGCCTACACCGTGCCCGGCGCGCTGCAGTTCAGCTGGGCGCATCGTACTTCAGTGAAGCGGTGCACCATCGCGCACACGGGCACCTACGCCTTGTGGCTGGCGGAAGGGTGTACGGACAACGTGGTGCAGCAGGTGCACGCGTACGACCTGGGGGCCGGCGGCCTGCGCGTGGGAATGCTGTCGAAGCCGGTCGGCGCCATGGAATCGGATGCGGCCATTCCGACGCGCAATACCTTCGACAACAACTTTCTTCACGCCGGTGGCCGCGCCTTTCCCGAGGGGGTCGGCATCTGGATCGGGCATGCCAATCACACCACGGTTACGCACAACGAAATCGCAGACTTCTACTACTCCGGGGTCAGCAACGGATGGGTGTGGGGCTACGGCGAAAACCCTGCGCACCACAATGTCATTACGCATAACCACATCCACCATATCGGCCGGAACAAGCTGTCCGACATGGGCGGCATCTACAACCTCGGCATACAGCCGGGTACCGTGCTGCGTTTCAATCACATTCACCACGTCAACAGCTACAAGTACGGCGGCTGGGGGCTCTACACCGATGAGGGCAGTTCGCAAATCCTGCTCGAAAAGAATCTGGTGCACGACACGACGAGCGGTAACTTTGACCAGCACTACGGCCGCGACAATGTGGTGCGCAACAACATCTTCGCATTTTCACAGCAAGACCAATTGACCCTGACGCGCCCCGAGGAACATGTCAGCTTCACCTTCCGCAACAACATCCTGGTGCTGGATAACGGGCGGGTGACCAATATCAATTGGACACGCGGCAAGATGGACTCGGACGAGAATCTATACTTCGATACCCAGGGCAACCCGCTGCAGTTCGGGCAACTCGACTTCGAAACCTGGCAGAGCCTGGGGCGTGACAACAACAGCCTTGTCGCAGACCCCGGGTTCACAGACGCGGAGGCGCGCGACTTCAGCCTGGCAGAAGATTCGCCCGCCCTGGCGCTGGGCTTCGAGCCGTTCAGTGTGGAAGACGCAGGCCTCTACGGCGAGCAGGCCTGGACCAGTCTACCCGACGGCTTGACGTACGCGCCGCTTGAACGGCCCGCCCCGCGCGACGAATGACCCGTGCAAAATGGTGGGTTCGCAGGCAACGATACAAGAGTCCCGGCGAATGGATGTGAGTTCGTCGATACTATGCGGCGCAATGCATCTGCAAGTGACCCGGTAGTCCCAGCATTGAACTTCACCTGTCCGAGTTGTGAGCGCATCCTGCGCGTGGCCGAGGCGTTTCGCGGCCACGTGGGGCGCTGTAACCATTGCCAGGCGCGCATCGCGTTGCTGGGCGACGAGGCAGGAGAGCGGCCGATGCGTGCGACCCTGGTGGCGGACAGCGCCGAGGCGGAGCCGGAGTCGCCGGTCGACCATCGGCCAGCCACCGACAAGCAACGCGATTACTTGCGCCAACTTGGTGTCACGGAGACGGAGATCGAAGGGCTCGACCGTACTGGCGCTTCCGCGCGCATCGACGCTATCCGCGCGGCCCGGGAAGATCTGGCGCCACCCACGGCGCGACAAGTGGCGTACCTGCGGAAACTGGGCGCAACCGCCGCGCAGGAGGCCGCCCTGCGCAGCCAGTCCGACGCCTCACGCCTGATTGATACGCTGGTCCAGC
>CAYMLC010000581.1:0-1986 GCA_964390765.1 uncultured Nitrospirales bacterium | reverse complement strand
GCATCGACGGACAAGACATTGCCAAGGTCACCAAGGACTCGCTGCGCCGGCATATCGCGCTGGTCATGCAGGACCCCATTCTGTTCGACACGACGGTGCGCGAGAACATCCGCTACGGGCGGCTGGGTGCGAGCGATGCCGAAGTGGAGGAAGCCGCGCGGCTTGCGCATGTCGACGAATTCGCCCAGACCTTGCCCCAGGGCTACGAGACGATTGTCGGCGAACGCGGGGTGACCTTGTCGGGCGGGCAGAAGCAGCGGCTGAGTATTGCGCGCGCGTTTCTGCGCGACCCGGAAATCCTCATTCTGGACGAGGCCACCTCGAGCCTCGACTCGCATGCGGAGGCCATTATCCAGGATGCGCTGAACGAGCTGATGCGCGGGCGCACCACACTTGTCATCGCGCACCGCCTCTCGACCGTCATCGATTGCGACCGCGTAGCGGTTATCGAGCGGGGGCGCGTGGTGCAGCAGGGCACGCACGAATCGCTCATCGCGAGTCCCGGTCCGTATCGCGCCTTGTGTGAAGAGCAGTTCGGCGCGGTCGACCTGGCGCCCCTGCGATAGGCGGTCGCACGACAGTTCCTTGATGCGCTCCATCTCGATTTCGAAGCACGTCGGACAGACGCCGTGCGTGAGTTCGGCGCGCAGGGGTGCGCGCAGGTCGTGCGAGACCGCGCGCGCAAACTCGGTGAGGCGGGCGTTGCTCTGGCGCAGGTCGTGGTTCATGGCCGCCATGCCGGGAAAGCGCAAGGCCTCGGGCACCACCCGAATGCGTGCGAAGACGGTCAGCCAGCTGACCACGGCCGTGCTGAGCTTGAGCACCCCGGACAGCCGATAGACGGGCTGCCAGAAGATGGGGCTGAACGGTACGTCGCGCCGGCGAAGGACAAACAGGGCAATGACGATGGGTATGGCCGTGTAGGCGCCCCAGGTCGCCGTGTCACTCGCGATGTGCAGCCAGCCGTGTGGCGCACTCCAGGTGCCTCAGTACCAGCGGGCTGGGAAGTCGCTGGTGTCCAGCAGATTCGAAAAGAATTCGAGCATCGTTTGCCCCTTGCGTGTGTTCTGTCGTGGTGCAGTCCAACACCCCTCTGCCATTTATGCGGAGACGAACAGAAACAGGGCGCCCCGGGTGGGGAGCCGCCACCCGGGGCTGTGTGCAATGGGCGTTCCTGTGCCTTGGAAGCCATATGGAGAGGAGCAACTGCCAGGCCAAGTTGGGCCGCAGGGCTAAAGCGTTTGGGAACAGGGACTTGGGCTTATGCAGCCGGCACACCTTCCGGCGGCCGGTGACAGGTCTTCGTCAAGCTGACGGCGGTTGGGGTCCACACCGTCCATAATTCATTGGCATCTGTGCGGTATTACTAGTTTGAGTGCTTCGCGCTTGCTTTTTTGCGGGTGTGCGGCTAGGCTTCAGGGGAGCGAAAAGGCGTACCACCATGCCCACGACCGACACCAGTGCCCCGTATCGGATTTACTGCATCTGCGGGCAGAAGATGCGGGTGTCGGAGGCCATGTTTGGCCGTCCGGGTAAGTGTGTGGCGTGCCGCCAGAAGATTCGCATTCCGCGGCGCGATGATTTCCCCGGCGATACACACGAGTTGTACCTGCGCGAGCGGCCGGAGTTCTTGCGCAAGCCGCCCAGGCCGGCCGCATCGCTCGGCCCCACCGCCACAGAGATGGAGGACATCGCGCTCGGCGCGGGCGAGCCTACGCTGGAAGTGGTGCCGATGGATGTGTTGCCGGCGCTGCGCCGGCTGTGCAGCTACGAGCACGCGGTGAATGCGCAGTTGAAGCCGCTGGGCGAGAGCGGGTTGAACGACCCCGCGCCCGACGGGAAGGCGGCGCTGCTGGGCTATCGTGCGCTGGCGCGCCAGGTGCGGGCGCAGCTGGAAGAGCGGCTGCGCGCGCGGCTGATGGAAGTGGCGGTGGCGCTGGCGGATGTGAAGGAGAAGATCGCGCGGGCGGCGCTGGGCCTGCGTGC
>CAYMLC010000580.1:0-1988 GCA_964390765.1 uncultured Nitrospirales bacterium | reverse complement strand
GCCGGCGCGTGGTTGTCAATCGTCACCTCGGCCACCGCGTCCAGCTTGTGGCCGGCGGGGTGCTCGGCCGCGCACCGCGCCATCTGTGCGCGCGAGACCACGGCCACGGTGTGTAAGCCCGCGGCGGCCGCACACTGGGCCAGCACCACCACCCGCAGGCTGCGGCCGCTGTTCGAGTTGATGAGCAGCACATCGCCCTTGCGCAGGCGGCTGCGTGCCAGTGCCAGTTCGGCCAGCGTGGTTTCCTGCTCGAGCGTGGGGGTGGGGTCGTCGCGGTGCAGCACGGGGGCCTCGGCCACCAGCCCAAAGTCAAAGGGAATCAGCCCCAACAGCCCGCCCGCACGGATGGCCGCTTCGTGTTGCACCAGGTGCCCCGTGTCGTGCACTGCCCACACGCCCCGCCCGGCGATGGCCACGGCCACCCGCGCGCCGGCCGCCTCGATGTGGGCGCGCTCGTGCGTGCGGATCGCGGCCAGGGCCTGGTCTACCGCGCCAAACCAGTCGTCCAGCATCGGCCTAATCCGCGCGGTCGAAGGGGCGTTCGGTATAGAGATAGTCGGCCAGCGCATCGCCCTCGCCGAAATCCGGCACCAGCACATCGGCGCCGGCCTTCGTCAGGCGCGGCCGCTTCGCCTCGTTCCAGCCGTGGCCGGTGGCCTCGTCGCTGCAGACCCCCACCGCGATGCCGCCCGCATCTTTCACGTTGCGCAGCTCGACCGGCCCATCGCCAATCGCCAGCACCTCGGTGCCGTGCAGGTCGTGTGCCGCCATAATCTCGCGGATCACCTTCTCCTTCGAATACGCCTCGACCGACGGCAGCGCCCCCCAGATTTCAGCGAAGTAGTGGTCCACACCCAACTGCCGCGCCTCGTTGCGCACGTCGTCGCGGTCGGTTCCGCTGAAGACATACAGCGTGGCCCCCGCATCGCGCGTGCGCTCGATAAAGCGCACCACGCCGCGCACGCGAAAGTCCTCCGCCGTGCGCTCGCCCCGGGCCAGTTGCGCCAGCCGCGCCCGCACCGGCACCAGCAACCGCTCGTTATAGATGGCCTTGTACCCCGGCGCATCCAGCACCTCGGCCTCGGGCACGCGCCCATAATGCCGCACCATCTCCGCCAGGCGTTCCATCTGGAAGATGGTCTGGATACCGGTCGTCTCTTCGATCATCTCCTGCACCGCCGCCTCGATCTCGGGCGTGGGCGGTTGCCCACCACAGATCATCTCGGCACACAGCGGCGCCATGATGCCCTGCCACCCCTCGCGCAACAGGCTGATGGTGCCGTCGAAATCGAACAACACATGGCGGATGCGCCCGCGCGTGATTTCGCGCAGCACTTCAATCTGTGTGCCGGGCAGTTGCGCAGGGGCGGCCATCGCGCGCTCACTCCACCATAAAGGTGACCAGGCTGTGCACCGGCATCGGCGCGAGCGCCTTGCGCCCGCCCAGCGGCGGCAGCTCGACCACAAACGCCGCCTCCACAATCTCCGCGCCCAGCCGGCGGGCCAGGCGTGCGGCCGCCGCCATCGTGCCGCCGGTGGCCAACAGGTCGTCCAGCAATATCACGCGCTGGCCCGGGCGCAACGCGTCGACATGCATCTCCATGCGCGCCATGCCGTACTCCAGCTCATAGTCCTCGGCGATGGTCTCGGCCGGCAGCTTGCCCGTCTTGCGCACCGGAATCAGCGGCACGTGCAGTTCGTAGGCCAGCGGCGCACCAAAGATAAAGCCGCGCGCATCGGCCGCCACAATGCCCTCGATCGCCTGCGGCGCATAGCGCTCTTTCCACGTGCCCACAATCTGGCGCATCGCATCGGGCGCCTGCAGCAGCGTGGTCACGTCCTTGAATTGCACGCCCGGCTTCGGCCAGTCGGGCACGTTGCGAATATGCGCGGCGAGGTCCACCAGAGCCATCTCCCTCCGTTGTGCCGCGCGCGTGCAGGGCGCCACGGCGGCGATATGATTGCGCTGCGCGCACCCGCGCAGCATC
>CAYMLC010000579.1:0-1992 GCA_964390765.1 uncultured Nitrospirales bacterium | reverse complement strand
CAGGCGATGTGGTGGTTCCACTGGGGGGCGCGCGAAGAGCGCGTGCGCAACCTGCCGCAGGCCGTGCTCTACAGCGACCATGGCGAACAGCGCGGCATCAGGCAATTGCACCGGCTGGCGGAAGACGGCCAGGCCCTGTTCTGGCGGGTGCCCGATTTCCCGGACCGCTGGCAGTCAATCGAGGCCGACTTGGCCGCGCTGTACAATGAAGCGCACGGCAGCGAAGACGCCTTCGCCACACTGGGTGCCGACAAGTTGCTCCTGGCATTCGGCGTGTGGTGCGGCATGGAGCCGGGCTCGAAGAGTGCCGCCTGGTTTGACGAAGTGGACGTGCTGCTGGACGGCGAGACGGAATCGCGCGTGGGTAGCCGCCCGCTGCGCGCCGACGCCTACACGCGCGAAGCGCCCTACAGCACCTGGTACCTGCGAGGATTCGACAAATGAGCCCGCCAGCCCTCAGCCGCCGCACCTTCCTGGGCATGTCGGGCGCCATCGGCGCAACGGCACTGACCCGCCTGGAAGCCACGGACGCACCCATCGTTGCGACCGATTCGGCGCTGCGCGGGTTCATCGTGTCCGACGCGCACTTCGGCTGGGACAACGACCAGCAACCCGCGCCGGCCGCCCAGGCCGAGGCGATGCGCCGCATCGTGACGCGCTTTCCAGAACTCGATGTGTTCGTGGATACTGGCGACGTACACCATGGCAACGTGCGCGGCGAAGCGGCTGCGCAGGCCCGCGCGGACTGGAGCCGCATCATTGCGGGCGCGGGACACCGCTGGCCGATGCACTACGTGGGCGGCAATCATGACCTGCAGTCCGCGCACGATGAGGACAGCGAGTGGCGCAGCGCGGAACTGGCAAGCCTGGTGTGCCGCCCCTACTACAGCTTCACGCTCAAGGGCATCCATTTCCTGTCGCTGCCCCAACTCATGCGCGCGGTCTATGTGAACCGCGAGGCCCTGGAATGGGCACACCACGATCTCGGCGTACACCGCCATCTGACGACTATCGTCTTGTCGCACAACAACCTGATCGGCACGACCGGACCGTATGAAGACGGCTATCGCGGCGTAGTGAATACCAGCGCGGTGATGGCGCTGCTCGACGCACACCCGCAGGTGGCCGCGTGGATGCACGGGCACAACCACAATTACGAAGTGGTGGCGCGCGACGGGCGCCTCTATGTCTCCAACGGGCGTATCGGCGGCTTCGACCCCAGCCGCCACGGCGACGATTCGCACGGGCTGGGTGGCATCTACTTTGAAGTCGATGCGGGCGGCCTGCAGGTGCGCAGCTGGAGTGCCGAGCGCGACGCCTTTCTGGACGAGGACGACATCGCGCAGGTCTCGGGCGCGCTGGCCGGTGCAACTTCCTTCGACGCAAGTGCGCCGCCGGCCTATTGCTACGGCGTGGGTGGCGCGCGCGATGGCCAGCGCGTACCGGTCTACCAGCATGTGCTGGGCGCGCGGCGCACCGCATTCGTTCAACCGCTCGAAGAAGCCACGTTCAATGACGACCCCGGCTTCACCCATCTGATGGCGCGCAACATCAACCGCGGCCGCCCACCGCAACGCCAACTGATGGGCAGCGATGTGGCCGCGCCCGATACCACGTGGGACACCACCACGCGCGGGCTGCGGCTCTATCAGCGCGAGCGAGACGAGGCCGTCTCGGTGTTTCTCCCGCAGCGCAACAATGGGCGGATGATGTATTACCCGGTGGTGCCTGGCCGGCCGGTCGAGGTGCATTGCTGGTTCGACGTGGACGGGAGCGGCGGCCAGACACTCAGCGTGACGGGTCAACTGCTCGACCGGCGCGGCAACGAAATCCAGCGGGTGACGATGCCGGCCATTACGCTTGAACCCTCTTGGCCGCACGTGCGCCAGACGCTGACCTTCGACACCCCGGACAGCGGCAACATCTACGTCGACCCTGCCAGCGACGAGCCGTTGCATGCATCCTTTACGCTTACCTTGACCGGCCTGCAAC
>CAYMLC010000578.1:0-2001 GCA_964390765.1 uncultured Nitrospirales bacterium | reverse complement strand
CCCGCCAGCGCCTGGGGCGTCAGGTCTCGGTGAGGCAGGAGACGCACGCTGCCCAGCGTGCCGAAGGCTTCTTCGGCGCAGGGAATCGCGGCATCGATGACAATCGTGGGTTCAGCCATACCTACCAGAAACGTCGTGCGCCATGCGCACTATTCAAAGCGCAGCGCATCAATGACATCGAGGTCAACGCGCCATTCCTCGCGCAACCGCGCATCGGACCACGTGTTCAGTGTGTGGCGGGCAAACACTTCGCGCGGCAGCCACACCCGGTATACGGGCATCTGCGCGTTGCGGGTCTGATTGCCGATGCGCTGGCGCACCGGATGTTGCAGCTCGACACTCACCCCGCTCACTTCGGGCAGCGGCCCGCCCTCGTCGAGCGCCCGAAAAATTTCGGCGGCCTGTGCCTCGGCGGCGGCCGTGAATTCCTGTGGCGTGCGGGCCGCGGGCGTGGCCAGACGCGTGCGCACCAGCAGCCCCGCCTGGCCCGGACCCGCGCTGCCCGCCGCCGGCTCGATGGCCGTGACCAGAAAACCGCCGGGTTGCGGGTTCAGCCGCTCGAGCAGGCGCCCGGTCCGCTCCAGTTCTTCGGCCGTTATCGACAGCACCACGCAGCCACTCATGAGCGCCAGCGGCACCATCCAGGACAGGCGATGCGTCAGCTTTTCCAAGGGGGCGTTTCGGGCAGGTAGGACTCGAACTCGGCAATGAGCGCGGCCTCGTAGTCGCCCGCATAGGTGCCGGCGAAGAAGCGGTCCAGCGCCTCGGCGTGCAGCCGCTCCCACGAACGTTCTTCCTCACCCGGCAGAACCGGAAAGAAGAGCGCCTCGTTCGCGCGCGCGGCCTTCAGGTCGCCCGGCGCGTCGCCCACCATCAGGATGCGCTCATTCTGATAGCGGCCCGCGTTGGCCATCTCAATGTGCTCGGCCTTCTTGCCCGCCTCCTGGCCATTGATGCAGAAGACGAACGCGTCGAGGTTCTGCTCTTGCCATTCGCGCTCGAGCGCTTCCGAAGGCGTCTGCGAACAGACCATGCAATCCGCGCGTTCGGCCGCCAGCGCCAGGCATTCGCGCACCTTGGGAAAGGGGGGCACGCCGCCCTTCACAATCGAGTTCACCGTCTCGTTCACCGCACGGCTCCACGCCAGTGCCCGCACCATGTCCGGCTCGTCACTTTGCCGGCAGTAGGCTTCCAGCGCCGGGTTGCCCAGCTTGCTCTCCGTCTCGACCCAGCGCCGCAGGTTCGGAATGCCGGGCAGCACATCACCGCGCGCCTGCACGCGGTCCCAGTCAGCCAGCAGGTCGAGCGTCTTCACCAGCGCGGGAAAGCGGTTCACCCCGCGCCACACCGAGTAGAGGTTCACAAACTCGGCTGCCATGCGCGCATACTTCGACACCGGCTGCAGGTCCCAGAACTTCACGATGTTCGGAATGAAGCACTCCTTGTGCTTCAACTCCATCGTGTCAAAGACGCAGCCGTCCGAATCGATGGCGATCAAGAACTCGTGCTGCGGCGTGTGTGCGCGAAGCGCGGCGGTTGCATCACTCAAGGCACAAATCTCCCGTGGCTCTAGGCCGGGGTTGGGGTCTGCAAGTAGGCCGCGCCGCTATACGCCCGAAAACGCGGAGAAGCCGCCGTCCACGGGCACCACGATACCCGTCACGAACGCGGAAGCCGGGCTGGCCAGCCACACCGCCGTGCCCACCAGGTCTTCGGGCGTACCATAACGCGCCATCGGCGTGTGCGCCATAATCGTCTCGCCGCGCGGTGTCGGCGCGCCCGTCTGGGCATCGGTCAACAGGAAGCGGTTCTGCTCGGTCAAAAAGAAGCCCGGCGCAATCGCGTTCACGCGCAGCTTCGGGCCGTACTCCTGCGCCAGGTGCACCGCCAGCCACTGGGTAAAGTTGCTGACCGCCGCCTTGGCTCCCGAGTAGGCGGGAATCTTGGTCAGCGGCGTAAAGGCGTTCATGGACCAAACCATCGCATTCTGCCGGGACCACG
>CAYMLC010000577.1:0-2004 GCA_964390765.1 uncultured Nitrospirales bacterium | reverse complement strand
GCACGAGCACATCGCGCGCTAAACGCCGCTCTTCCCCCTTGCCCTCCGCGGCTACGCTGGCCAGCAGGGCCAAGCACGACTCGTCACCGATGTAGCGCATGGCGCCCATCGCGGCCAGGCGCACGGCTTCGTCTTCGCTGCGTGCCGCGTCGCGTATCGCGGGAAGCGCGGCGGCATCGCCCCGCAGGCCCAAGGCATAGACCAGCGGCGCCTGCTCATCGGGTGGCAGACTGGCCAGTCTCTCGGTAAAGACTTGCGTGGCGGCTTCGCCGGGGAGGGTGTGCACCGCGTGCAAGGCCAGCCGCCGCCACGCGGGGTCGGCATCGCCCAGACGCGCGGCCGCCTCGTTCAGCACTTCCTCCGCGCCGAGCCTTACCAGACCGCTGAATGCCGCGTGCTGAAAACGTTGCGCGTAGGCATGCCGCTTCGATTGCTCGCCAGCCAACAGGTACAGGCGGCGGTAAACGCGCAGCGCCGTCTCGCGATCTTGCCGCAGGTGGGCCCGCTGGGCTGCGCCGAGTACGGCTTCGGTCAGCGGTGCGCCGGCTGGCTCGGCCGCAAAGAACGCATCCAGCAGCAGGGCATCCGCCTCGGGCGTCGCCATCTGGTCGAGCGCGTGCAAGGCCATCGCACGCCGGGAGTTATTGTCCAGCGCGGCGGCCAACGCCTCGCGCGCGGTATCGCCGCCGCGTTGCCCCAGTGTATGCAGCAGTTCGATGGCCTGCTCGCCCGTGGCGCCGTCGAGCGCCTGCACCAGCGCAGCATCAACTGCCGCGCCCGGCATCGTTTCCAGCGCGTAACGCGCGATGTCGGCGGTCTGCGCATCGGCCAGCAGGGCCGCGAGTGCAGGTACCTGCGCCGCGTCGCCAATCAGATAGAACTGCCGGCAGACAAAGCGCTTCGCGTCATACGTCGTCGCTTCATCGCGCAGCAGACCCGCCAATTGAATGGCCAACAGACTGCGTTCCGCCGGGTTCAACTGCACCGTGCGCACCTGTTCCCGCAGATACGCGAGGGGCGCCTCGGGGTCGCCCAATTCCCAGGCGGCCAACTGCTCCAACGCTTCGGCAATGGTGGCGGGCGGTTCGGGTGTGCCGGCTTCGGGCGTATCCTGCGCCACGGCCGGGGGGACGCATGCCATCAGGGCGGCCGCAAGAAGTGCCGCGCCGCGCATCATGTAGTGCTTCATACCTGCCAGCCTCCACGCATGGGCCGATGAATCAGGCGATTGGCGCCCGGGTCGTTCACAAACTGTTCGGTGTCGGGGTCCCAGTCGAGGGGCCGGTTCAGCCAGTACGCGATGTTGCCGATGTGACAGACGTTCGCCGTGCTGTGTCCCACTTCCGGGGGGCAGATGGGTTCGCGCCGCGTGCGGATGGCATCGAGCCAGTTGCGCTTGTGGTTGTCCGAATAATAGAGCCGCGTCTCGTTCGCGCCGATGACCTCGAACTGCAGGCCCGCCGGCTCGGTCTCGAGAAACTGGCCGCGGTTCACGCGCACCCGCCCGCTCGCGCCGACCCATTCAACTGCCGCCCCTTCGCCCGCGCCGCCGCGTGTCATCACGACGCCGTTGGCATAGGTATACGTCAGGCGCCCATCTTCACCCTCGGGGGGCGCTACGTGCACCGGGCCGGTCTCGTCCATACCGAGGCCCCACTGCGCGATGTCGAAGTGGTGGGCGCCAAAGTCGGTCATGTAGCCCCCGGCATAGTCCCGGTAATAGCGCCAGCGTGGCCAGCCGCTAAAGCTGTCGGGCGGGCAGATCTCT
This sequence comes from uncultured Nitrospirales bacterium, assembly GCA_964390765.1. Taxonomy (GTDB): domain Bacteria; phylum Hydrogenedentota; class Hydrogenedentia; order Hydrogenedentales; family JAGMZX01; genus CAYMLC01. Next base: position 236 of record CAYMLC010000577.1, on the reverse strand, counting down.
TCGTGGTAGGGGCGCCACGGCGCGGGGCCGAGCCACAGGTCCCAGTCGAGTCCCTCGGGCACCGTCTGGGCACCGCCATAGAAGGCACCCGGCGGGCCGCCCACGTTCACATGTACCGTGTGCACCTTGCCAATGCGCCCGTTGCGCACCAGTTCACACGCAAAGCGGAAAGCGCTGTTGCTGCGCTGCTGGCTGCCCGTCTGCAGAATACGGCCATAGCGCCGGGCGGCCCGTAC
>CAYMLC010000576.1:0-2007 GCA_964390765.1 uncultured Nitrospirales bacterium | reverse complement strand
CGGTCATGTTCAAGGAGGGTGTACTCAACGACCAGCAGACTCTGCCCATCGAGAGCGAGGCCATTCGCCGCCGCATTGAAGAGTTGGTCGTGGGCGTCTCGCCTGACAAGCGCTTTGTCTACTACCTGATGGGCGCCACTGGCATTGTCGTGGTGCCGCTTTCGGGTTTCCACTGCGCCCACCACGGCTTCCGCTGCACGCTGCTCGAGACCGACGACACCAAGCGCGCCTGGATCATGCGTTCGCTGCGCGAGGCCATCGACGCCTACGTATCGAGTGGCGCACCCGCCGTGGCCAGCGCACTCTCTTGACACCTTAAATCAGACGTTGGCACGCTACGCGCTTCCTTCACGTTGGCCCGCTGCCGGAGGAGTACCGTTTGCCCAACACACCCGATAGTGCGACGCGTGCGCGCCGCCTGTGCGAGCATATGGCGAATAGCTGTGTCACGTTGCCCGGCGCAATCAACGCCCTGAGTGCGCGCCTGATTGAGCAGCACGGCTTCGATGCCCTGTATCTGTCGGGCGCGGTACTGGCCAACAGCGTGCACGGCGTGCCCGATACGGGGCTGACCACGCTGAGCGATGTCGAGCGCCACGTGCGCAGCATTGCCGCGGTCACCACGCTGCCCATCGTGGCCGATGCGGATACCGGGTTTGGCGGCAACGAGAACGCGGCCCGCACCGTAGAGGTGCTCGAGCACGCCGGTGCGAGCGGCATTCACCTCGAAGACCAGGAGTTTCCGAAGCGCTGCGGGCACCTGCAGGGCAAGACCCTTGTGCCCGCCGAAGACTTTGCCGAGAAGATTGCCGCGGCGGCCGCCGCCAAGACCGCGCCCGAGTTTCTGCTGATCGCGCGTACCGACGCGCGCAGTGTGGAGGGGTTCGACGCCGCCGTGGACCGCGCCCGGCGCTATCTCGCAGCGGGTGCCGATGCGGTCTTCCCCGAGGCCTTGCGCACGCGCGACGAGTTCGAGACCTTCGCCCGCGCCGTCGATGCGCCACTGCTCGCGAACATGACGGAGTTCGGCAAGACGCCCTACTTCTCGGTCAACGATTTCGCTGCGATGGGCTTCCGCTTGGTAATCTTTCCGGTGACCCTTCAGCGTGCGGCCATGCGGGCAATGGAGCGCGCGCTGGCCACCCTGCGCACGGACGGCTCGCAGGCGCCGCTGCTCGATGAGATGCAAACCCGCGAGGAACTCTACGAACTGTTGGACTACGAGGCCACGGTCTGAGTGACCGCGGGACCCGAAGCAGGAGAACGAAGATGAGCGAGAAATCTTATAGTCCCGGCCTTGCGGGCGTGGTGGCGGGCGAGACGGCAGTCGCCTGCGTCGACCAGGGCGTGCTGCTCTATCGCGGCTACCCCATTCAGCAGTTGGCGGAGCAGTGCCACTTCGAAGAGATTCTGCACCTGATGCTCTACGGCAGCCTGCCGACCAAGGCGAAACTCGACGAGATCCGCCAGCACCTCGACGAGCACCGTGCGCTGCCGAAGCCGGTGGTCGAAGCGCTGCGCCATCTGCCGGCCGATACGCCGATGATGGATGTGCTGCGTTCGATGGTCTCCTACACGGGCCACTGGGATCCCGTCACCGGCGACGACGACGAGGCCACGCGTCAGCGCAGTTTGTGGCTGACGGCGCAGATCGCCAGCATTATCGGTGCGCGCTATCGCCTCATGAACGGCAACGAGCCGGTCGACCCCAAGCCCGGGCTTACGCACGCCCAGCAGATCCTCTACCAGACGCACGGCGAAGTGCCCGATGACCTCGCCGCGGAATTGCTCGACCTGACGCTGGTGCTGTATGCGGAGCACGATTTCAACGCGAGCACCTTCACCTGCCGCGTCATCTGCTCGACCCTCAGCGACCTGGTCTCGTCCATTGTCGGCGCAATTGGTGCGCTCAAGGGGCCCCTGCACGGCGGCGCCAACGAGGCGGCCATGGAGATGCTCAAGCGCTTCAGCTCGGCCGAGGAAGCCGACAAGTGGGTGCACGAGGCG
>CAYMLC010000575.1:0-2012 GCA_964390765.1 uncultured Nitrospirales bacterium | reverse complement strand
GCCCAGGTCAGCGTGATCTGGTCGGGCGCCCGTGAGCTGGGGTAATCCGTGGCCCGGATCGTCTGCACCAGGATGGGGTGCTCTTCAAGCGTGTAGTTCGTAATGAGGTAACCCGCCAGCAGGCCGAGCAAGGCCGACGCGACCCGCTTCCACACCTGCGGCTGGGCAGGACGCGAGCGGCGCAGCACCTTTATCAGCAGCACCAGCGGCACAGTGACCACGGCGCAGAAGCTGAGCACGACGTGTACATCGAGAACAAACCACTTGGCCACGCCCCAATACGGTTCCTGCGCCACGGCCAGGTCGGTACCGGAGGCGGCCGTATAGACCACGATGCCGGTGACGGCGGCCCCGAACAGGGCATAGGCGCTCAGTGCGGTGAGAAAGTCTTCGGCATAGCGCAGGCGCGCGGCGCGGCGTGCGGTAGCGGTCATGGGCAGGTTCACTTTGTTCCGTTCGGGTGCGGCGAAACCCGCATTATCGCGCCCGCAATGGCCCGGGGTCTAGCGGCGCCCGGCGCCGTCGCCCCTACCCGCGAAAGGCGAATGCCGCAGCCTGACCCTGTGTTAGGCCGTGAGGCGAATGTATGCAGCGAGGAGGCGTCGATGGCCATAGCGCAGAATGAACCGCACTTCCACCTGAACAAACCGGACTGGCGCACTACGCCCCAGGGCGACCCACGCGGGTACATCCAGCCGCATACGCTGAGCGAGCTGTGGTTTAATACGGGCACAGCGTGCAACCTGGCCTGCCCCTTCTGCCTCGAGGGTTCGAAGCCGGGCGACAACCGGCTGCAACAGATTACCTTCGACGAGGCGCGCCCCTTCATCGATGCCGCCATGGACCTCGGCGTCGAGCAGTTCTCGTTCACCGGTGGCGAGCCCTTCATCAACAAGGACATCTTCGACATCCTGGCCTACGCGTTGGCGCGGCGGCCGGCGCTCGTCTTGACCAACGGCACCAAACCCCTGCGCACCCGCATGGACCGGGTGCGCGCGCTGCAGGAGCAGCCGCATCCGCTGTACTTCCGCGTGAGTATCGACTGGCCCGACGCGGCCCGCCACGATGCCGGCCGCGGCGCAGGCACCTTCGCCCTGGCGATGGAGACGCTGGGCGCGCTGCACCGCGCGGGGTTCCGTGTCTCGGTTGCGCGCCAGATGGAAAAGGGCGAAGACACCGCAGCGGTGAACGCGGCCTATGGCCCGCACCTCGATGCCGTGGGCGTGCCGCGCGACATCCGCTTTGTGGCCTTCCCGGACTTCTATCCGCCGGGCACGCACCCGCCGGGGGTGCCGCACATCACCGAGAATTGCATGACGACCTATCACACCGAGGCCACGCGCGCCGGGTTCATGTGTGCCTACAGCAAGATGGTGGTCAAGCGCGAGGGCCGCATGCGGGTCTATGCGTGCACCCTGGTCGATGACGACCCCGACTACGAGCTGGCTGAGGACCTGAGCGATGCGATGCGCTATCGCGTGATGCTGGGGCACCACCGTTGCTTCTCGTGCTTCAGCATGGGCGCTTCGTGCAGCGAGCGCTAGGGCAGCGCACGCCAGTACAAAGGTCGAGTCGAAATGCCGGGAAGAACGGCAGAAACGACGAAAAGAAATGGTGCCGGAGAGAGGACTTGAACCTCCACGGGGTTTCCCCCACACGGACCTGAACCGTGCGTGTCTGCCAATTTCACCACTCCGGCAGCGACCCATGAGTATAGCGTTTGGGTAGCAGGCGCGCAAGCCGGCAGGGGGCACGGGCTTGGCCGGGCACCACGCCGCAGCCTACACTGCCGGGCCCGGGCGCAGCAGGCGGTGTGTAAACCGCAACGAGAGAGGTACGCCATGTTGACGATGTTTCTGGTGGGCTTGACCGCGCTGGGTAATGCCCCGGCCGCGACCGTCGACCTCGATGCGCTGCTGGGCACGCGCCACTACGGCCTGTACATGAACGGGCAGAAGGTGGGCTATGCCACCGACGAAGTGAGCCGCGAAGGCGGCCGCGTGACGGTGAAG